>CAYZGY010000404.1:0-7350 GCA_964478085.1 uncultured Planctomycetia bacterium | reverse complement strand
ATCAAGCAAACGAAGCCGCGCTCGGCGAGCTCGCGTCCGTAGTGGAGCGTCTTGCGGTCGGCCAGGCCGGCGGGTGATCCCTTGCCGTTGCGCGTCGTCTGGTGGAGGCAGAGCATCGCGGGGCGGCGCTTCTTCGTGTCGTTCGGGATCAGCAGGTAGGCCGAGACGTAGTCTCTGCGTTCCGCTTGGTAGCGGATGTACTGTCGCGTGTACTTCGCGAGCTTCTCCGATCGAACGACGCGAACGTCGAGGGCGCAGCGGCGGTCGGGCGACGGCAGAGGGCCCATCGCGCGCTCGGCTCCCGCGATGATGTGAGCACGACGGAGGAACCAGTCCTCGCGCGTGCGAATGGGCCGTGCCTCACCACGGGTGTTTCGTACGGTCGACACGTCGCGATGGTTCTCGTAGGCCGGCAGAGACGACCGTGGCGTGGCGGGTCGGGCGTTGTTCTTGCTCTTCGTCAAATTCTCGAGCCAGACGAGCCCGTTTCGACCCGAGCCGACGAGGTCGAGGTCTCCGTCCGCGTCGAGGTCGACGAGCTTCGGGTCGAGGCCGAAGCCCGCGATGCCGCCCCAGGATAGTAGCGAGCGTGTCCACGCCTTGGCCTTCGGGTCGTACTCGTACGCGGCAATCGCCATCGGATCGTACTCGCCCGGGTCCTTGCCATCGTGACCCATGTAGCGCCGTCCGGCGATCACCTCGGCGCGACCGTTTCCGTCGAGGTCGCCGAGGAGGAGCGAGTGATATTGCGGGAACTCGGTGTCGATCGCGTGGCGTGTCCAGGTGCGCGACTTTGTTTTCAGGTCGCGTCCTTGTTCGAGCCAGTAGAGGCCGAAGCAGTGTCCGCGTGCCCAGACGAGATCGCTGTCGCCGTCTCCGTCGATGTCGGTGACGAGGATCGGGATGCTCGCTCGGGTCAGCTCGAACTCGTCGTGAAACGTCCACTCGCCCTTGCGTCGATCCTCGGGGGCGCGCAGCCATCCTTTCGGGCCGACGAGATCGGCACGTCCGTCGCCGTCGATGTCTCCGAAGCCGAGGCCGTGTCCCGCGATCTCCTTCGGAAGCTCGTGACGAGTCCACTTTGGTGGCGCTCCCGGCGTGATCGACCACCACGCGGCCGATCGAACCTCGTTGGGAAGCACGTCGAGCCGGCCGTCTCCGTCGACGTCGTGGAGGCGTGCGGTCTCCATCGCACCCGGCTTCGCGACGAGGTGAGTCTTCCACGGCCCGAGCTTGGCGCCGGGATGCTCGAACCAGTAGACCTTCGCGCTCCGGTAGTTCGCGCTGATGATGTCGTCGTAGCCGTCGCCGTTGACGTCGTAGGGAAGATTCGAGTAGTCGTCGAAGCGTCCGCGGATTTTCTCGACGTCGCGCACGAAGTGCTTCTTCCAAGACGGCGCCTCGAACCAGAAGCCTCCGCAGTAGATGTCGAGCCTGCCGTCGCCGTTGACGTCGGTCGCTGCACACGCGCTGTAGGCGGTCGTAGCGTCGACGACGTGGATGCGGAAGGGGATCTCGGCGTGAAGCGAGGCCGTCAGGAAGAGGAAGACGAGCGCGATGGCAACGACGTTACTTCGCATGGATGGTCTCGGCGTACTTGAGCTCGCCCGTCAGCGCGTCGTGGAAGCGGAAGATCACGTGTGGTTTCGGATACGCGACCCAGCGTGTCCCTCCGCGCTCGAGCGGGTTGTTGAAGACGTTGTTGATCTGGACGACGCAGAAGTGCGGGAACATGCGGTGCGGTCGCGGGATGTCGGCGAGAGCCGTCGTCGACCAGCGGATCTCGCAAGCCCGGGGACCGTACTGGAAGGGGCCGTTGACGGGGCGATCGCCTTCATCGACGGGGCGGTGATTGACCGAGTTGTGCGGACCTGACGCGAACTCCCAGACGTTGTCGGTGATCTTGATCGCGAAGGAGTTGTGGAGGTCGCCTGTGAGGACGAACACGCGCTGGGGGAGCGAGTCCCAAAACTCGATGAGCTTCTCCCGCTCCTCGAGGAAGACCGTCCATGCGTCGTCCTTCGTCGGTGCGACGAACTGGTGCCCGCCGCCGCCGACGTGCGGGATCATGAAGTTGACGGACGAGACGACGAAGTAGAAGTCGGCGTCGCCCTTCTTCATCCAATCGATGAGCCAATCGCGCTGTCCGTAGCCGAGCATCGAGAGGCCTTTCTTTGCCGGGTTCTTGATGTCGTGGAGCTGGCGGTGGGTTCGCGTGTCCACGAGAAAGAAACGGCAGTTTCCCACCTTGAACGTCCCGTGGGAGTTGCGCCCGATCGAGTAGCTGCTCGTTCCCGTTGCGACGGGCCGTGGATTGATCTCGAGCTGGTTCTTCCCGAGCACCTTGACGATGTCGTAGACGTTCGCGTTCGGGTCGCCGCCTTCGACGTCTCCCTCGGGGATGTCCATCACGCCTGCGTTCTTCGTTCCCCAGTGAACGTGAAGATTGGCGACGTCGTCGAAGTCGATCTTCGAGAAATCGGCGCTCTCGTCGACCATGACATTGCTGTTCTTCTTGAGCTCGGCGCGTCCGAAGAATCCGGCTTGCGTACTGACGACGGGATTGGCCCAGCCGAGGTAGTCGAACCAGCCACGCACGCCGATGTCGCGAAACACGGCACGTCGGTGTCGGTGACCCGACGTGCCCGAGCCGAAGATGTCGTTGAGCAGCTCGTGATCGTCGAAGGTGAAGTACGACGGCACGTGTCGATGCCACTCGGAGAGGTTGCCGGCACGCGCGAGGTAGGTCTTGTAGTTCTCCCAGACTCCCGTGATCGTCGGTGCGATACGGACGATGTCGGGCACGTCCGACTCGGGGACCTTCCACTTCGCAGCCCACGCGTCCGGGGCGTAGTCGCGGTCCTCTTCGTAGAGCCAGTCGCCGTTGAGGATCGCGAAGAGGATCTGGCCACGGACATCACGATTGAGCGTGTCGTACACGGGGAGGCTCGGGCCGAGTCCGTTCTTCGGGTTCTGGTTGTTGCCGCAGGCGAACTCGAAGCTGAAGTTGAAGAGGCCGCGCGGGTTGAACTTCTCGTCCTTCAGGCGCTCGGGATCGGGGACGGTGCGGAAGGAGCCGCGCTGCACGTCTGTCGTGTTCGCCGCACCAGATCCCGTGTGAACCTCGTAGTAGTAACGAGTTCCCGGAGTGAGGCCTTCGAGGGTGCAAAGAGCCGTCAGATCGTCCTCGGGAAGGGCGACGGAAGACGACGCGGTCTTGTCGAGCTTGTCCGCGCTCTCGCCGTAGCGTACGTGGAAGCTCGATGGCTCGGAGAGGCGCGCCCAGATCGTCATCGACGTCGTCGTCTGACGCCCAAGCATGGGGCCGTGAGTGATTCGCAGGTCGGAGGTCTTGCCGGTGACGCCCGCGCAGCCGGTCAGCGTGAGGAGCGAAAGAAGGGCGAATCGCATGAGAGTTCTCTTCACTCGGAAATGAGGTCGGTTTCGAAGCTCTCGTTATACCATTCTTGGCGCGTTCTGGGTTTTCCGTTGTGGCGAGGGCGTTGCTCGAGACGATGGATCCTGCATTACCGAACCGTTACGAACCCGTGGCACGGTGCGGGGTTTTCGCGTCCTGCTCGAAGGCGCCGAGCCGACAGTTCTGGGTTACGGATTCGCGATCCTCGAGTCGAACGCGCGCCGCGCGGGTCCCTGGTTCTTCCAGCGAAGACGCGACCTACTCGAGATCGCGAACGAAGTCCTCTTCCTGCACTGGCCGATCGAAGAGATGCGCGAGTTCACGATCGCTCGATTCGATCGACTCCTCCGGGTGAAGCGAGTCGCGCGCTCCTGGGGCGAGAAGATTCCCGCCGCGCTCTTCGGCTCCCTGCGTCACAGCACGGACCCGAAGCATCGAATGCTGCTCGATGACTTCATTCGGCGCGCCCACGGTCCGATTCGCGTGCTTGCCGAATCGATACGTCGCTACGGCATCCGTGGGCGAACTTACGAGAAGCGCTAGGGAAAGCTACCGAAGTGAAACAGAGCGACTACGCGCGAATCGAATCTGCCGCCTGATGCTCGAGATCCTTCGGACCCATGCGATGCGGCCCTCCCGGTAGTCCCTCGCAGACCGCGTCGAGCATCGTGTTGTAGAGGTGGACGCCTTCACGGTTCGCTTCGAGGAACTGGCCTGTCTTGAAGCGGCCGTTCGCGGACGTGATCGCGTGGAAGACTCCGGAAAGCTCGCGCTTGACGTTCGAGTGGCGACCGTCGCCGGACTCCGTCGAGATCGTGATCAGCGAGTTCTCGAGGATCGTCTTGCCGTTCGCCTCCTTCGTCTCGTCGAGGCGCTTCAGGAAGTAGGCGACCTCACGCATCTTCATGTGGGCGTGTGCGCGGAGCTGCGTGTTCTTTTTCTTCTCGCCGTACTGGTGCCAGAACTCGTGGCTGCAGCCCTGGTCGCCCGAGGCGTTGAGGTCCTTCGCATCGTTGAACGTGTAGATCAGGCGGCCGTCGTACTTGTAGTCGCCTGTCATGCGGAGGCGTTCGCCCGCGGCGAGGAAGGTGAGCGAGCCGAAGCGGACACGATCCATCTGGATCGCGAGGGCGTAGAGATCGGCGAGGAGGCGCCATTCGGTCGTCAGGTCGTCGAGCTTCATGTCGATGCCCTGGCCACCGGGATCAGCGGCTCCACCGTGCGCGACGTTTGAGCGAGGCGGAAGCGCCGGACCACCCTTCTTCGCCGACTTGAGCTGGTGGGCGCGCTGCTCGAGCTCGCGGATGCGCTCGAGGTGATCGCGCACGCGTGACTTCGAGGCGGAGCCGAGCGGCGAGTTCGGGCCCGTGAAGAAGCGGTACTGGTCGACGACCGAATCGAGCACGCTGCGCTTGAGGCGTGACCGTCGCGCGTCGCTCGAATCACCCGTGAGAGAGACGGCACCGAAGACGCGATCGAAGAGGTCGCGCGGACGTTCCTGCATCGTCGCGGCGACCGTGCCGTCGATATTGTAGCTGTGGACGTATCGGCTGACGCGACTGCGACGGAAGAACGTTCCGCCGACGAGCGTCGGCACGATACCGTCGGGTTGCCCCTTCGGGTAGTGCGCTCGACGGATGACCTGATCGATCGACGGACCACCGGCTCGCGCCTCACCGTTCGGCGGCTCGGCCGTAAACGCGCCCGAGGCACCGTCGAAGTGCGCGTTGATGCCCGACTCGTCGCAGCGGACCTGGTCGACGTTGCGCAGGATCAGGAGCCTGTCTCTCAGCGGCTTGAGAGGCTCGAGCACGCCGCCGAGTCCTTCGGTCTGAATCGGCTTCGGGATGCCGAGCCCGAAGAAGACGTTGAAGGCGCGCACGGGGACCTTCGCCGCCGCAGCGTTGGCAACGGGTGACGCGAGAAGTGTCGAGCCACACATCTCCTCGAGAAGCGGAAGTCCGATGGTCGCCGCGCCGAGGCCCTTCGCGAGGGTGCTGCGAAGCATGGTTCGACGACTGATCTCTGTCTTCCTCATGGGGTGCTCCACTTTCGCGCTCAGTCCGCGCTATCGGATTCCGTCTGTACTCGCTGGACGAGGTCGCTCGTGACGACGGCCGTGATCAAGCTCGCGTACGTGCCGCCGTTCTTCTTCGCGTCGCGGTGAATGCTCTCGACGATCGACGCGTCCGCCGCGCCCAGGGGGCGTCCGAGGGCGAACTGTGTGACCTTCCACGTGATAGACTGGCTGACTCGATCGGATTGCGCAAGACGGTCCATCAACTCGCGCGAAGACTTGTAGGTGACCGGCTTCGCCTCTCCCGGGAAGAGGATCACGCCATCGTCTCGCAGCTCGTTGCCGTGCTCGTCCTTCTCGTGGTACGTGCCGAGCCCGTCGAACTTGCCGAGACCGAATGACAGCGGCTCGAACTTGGCGTGACAGCCGCCGCACCTCTTGTCGGCGATGCGACTCTCGGCGATGGCTCGCTGCGTCAGGCCGGGCTTCGACGCGACGGGCGCCGTGTCGACGCACGGTGGGGGGTCCTTGACGACGCCGCGCAAGAGCTCGTGCATGACGAACAGGCCGCGTGTGACCGTCGAGCCTTCGTCGCCACCGATGGTCAGGAGGCTTCCCTGGGTGAGCAGGCCTCCGCGACTCGGGATCTTCGACATGTCGTATCGTGCGAGCTTCGTCGAGTCGAGCAGCGCCGCCTTCTCGATGCCGTAGTGCTCGGAGAGCTCGGGCGTGAGGAACGCGACTTGTGCGTTGAGGAGATCCGCGAGCGGACGCTTCTGCGTCCAGACGATCTCACGGAAGAACGCGATCGTCTCGTCGCGCATGTCCCTCGCGAGCTTCGGATTCCACTTCGGGAACTTCTTCTTGTTCGGACGCAGGTTCTCGAGGCGACCGAGGTTGAGCCACTCGTTCGCGAAGCGCAGCGAGTGATCGATCGCGCGCGGGTCCTCGAGCATGCGCGCGACTTGGCTGCGAACACCATCTCGATCGAGCTCTCCCTTCTTCGCCGCCTCGAGGAGCTGCCGGTCCGGAGGTCCTCCCCAGATCGTGTAGCTCAGTCTCGCTGCGAGCTCGTGCTCGCCGACGGGAACGGCGCTGCCATCTCCTATTTGATTCTCGATGCGGTAGAGGAATCTCGGCGATTGCAGCATCCCTTCGATGATCAGCGCGGTCGCCTCCTCGTAACTTCCGTTCGCGCTCGCGACGGTCGTGGAGATTCCGCGGTACGCGATGATCTCCCGCTCCGAGGCAGGACCCCGTAGAATCCACTCGCCCATGCGCGAGATGAGATTGCCCATGTCGCGGTCGGTGAATCGTTGCCGCTTGACGAAACGCTTCGTGAACGCGGGAACGTCCATTTTCGAGACGACGAGCTCGGCAAGCTTGGAGTAGGCGCCGATGTGCTTGAGGTCGACGCCGAGATTGTACGCGGTGTTGCTGAAACCGTCAGCGCGCAGGTCCTTCGGCAGCGTCTCGCGCGCTTCTTTCGCGATGTCGACGCCTGTGACGGCGCGCACGGTCTCGATGTACTCATCGACTGTCAGGCGCCGGACGAAGTTCTTTCGCGCCTCGCCGCCGTGAACGTAGACCGCGGGGTCGATGACGTCGAGCGTCCACGTCGCGCCGTCGTCGATCCACTCGCGGAGCAGCTTCTTCTCTTCGGCGGTGAGCGGGTCGCGCTTCTTTGGCATGTCGTTCGACTCGATCGACTCCCAGAGGAGGCTGTCGGTCGATTTACCCTTCGCGATGACGAGCTCGTCGTCGAGCTCGCCGAAGGCCGTGAGCTTGCGCGATAGATCGATCTTGCCCTTCTTCGTCGACGAGTCGTGACACTCGAGACAGCGATCGGCGATGATCGGCGCGATCTTCGTCTCGAAGTGGTGGGCACGCTTCTTCGCGAGTCGCTCGGCGCGGC
>CAYZGY010000403.1:0-7357 GCA_964478085.1 uncultured Planctomycetia bacterium | reverse complement strand
GATGGTCGTAGAGTCGCACCTCGGCCTCGTGCGCGTGCGCCGCGGAGACCCAGTGGATCGTTCCCTTGACCTTGCGGCCGTCGGGAGCGTTGCCACCGCGTGACTCGGGGTCGTGCGTGCAGTGGATCTCGACGATTTCTCCATCGTCGTCCTTGATCACGTCGGTGCAGGTGACGAGATAGGCGTAGCGAAGACGGACCTCTCGGCCTGGCGCGAGTCGGAAGAACTTCTTCGGCGCGTCTTCCATGAAGTCCGTGCTCTCGATCCAGAGCTCACGCGAGAACGGAACCTTCCGCGTGCCCGCCGATTCGTCCTCGGGGTTGTTGACGGCGTCGAGCTCTTCGGTCTCGCCTTCGGGATAGCTCGTCACGACGAGCTTCAGCGGACGGAGAACGCCCATGACGCGCTGCGCGGTCTTGTTGAGCTCGTCGCGCAGGCAGTGCTCGAGGAGCGCGAACTCGATCGTGTTCTCGCGCTTCGCCATGCCGATCTTGTCGCAGAACGCACGGATCGACGAAGGCGTGAAGCCGCGACGACGAAATCCGCCGACGGTCGGCATGCGCGGATCGTCCCAACCGCTGACGTAAGCGCCCTCGACGAGCTCGAGCAGCTTGCGCTTGCTCAGGACCGTGTGCGTCATGTTGAGACGCGCGAACTCGGTCTGCACGGGGCGACTCGGAACGTCGAGCTGATCGAGCACCCAATCGTAAAGCGGACGCCGGATCTCGAACTCCGTCGTACACAGCGAGTGCGTGATGTGCTCGATCGAATCGGAAAGGCAGTGCGTGAAGTCGTACATCGGATAGATGCACCACTTGTCACCCGTTCGATGATGCTCGGCGTTCAGAATGCGGTAGATGACGGGGTCGCGCATGACGAGGTTCGTCGACGCCATGTCGATCTTCGCACGAAGAACGTGAGAGCCCGGCTCGAACTCGCCGCTCTTCATCTTCTCGAAGAGCTCGAGATTCTCCTCGATCGGGCGATCACGATTCGGGCTGTCGATTCCCGGCTCCTGGATCGTCCCGCGCTGCTTCTGGATGTCTTCCTGCGACTGATCGTCGACGAAGGCCTTGCCCTTCTGAATCAGCTCGACGGCAAACTCGTAGAGGCGTCCGAAGTAGTCGGACGCGTAATAGAGATCGTCGTTCCAATCACCACCGAGCCAGCGAACATCCTCCTGGATCGAGTCGACGTACTCGGTCTCCTCCTTCGTCGGGTTCGTGTCGTCGAATCGCAGGTGGCACTTGCCGCCGTACTCGCGCACGAGTCCGAAATTGAGGCAGACCGACTTCGCATGGCCGATGTGAAGGTAGCCGTTCGGCTCGGGTGGAAAGCGCGTGACGATGCTCTCGTGCTTGCCCGACTTGAGGTCGTCCTCGACCTTTTGGCGGATGAAATCGAGCGGTTCGCGAGTTTCTTCGGTGGTCATCGGATCGTTCGGCTCTTTCTGGTCTTCGTCTCGTCTCGATTCGTCTCGGCCTGTCTCTCGCCGTCTACTCGACCGCGGTCGCGATCCACTCGTCGATTTTTCCGAGGCGCTGAGCACAGGTCTCCTTGCCGAGGATCGCCATGACCTCGAAGAGACCCGGCGTCGCGCCACGCCCCGTCAGGACCGCGCGCATCGGCTGCGCGAGATCGCCGAGGCCGGGCTCGCCGTCCTGCGACTCGAGGAACTCTTTGACGTGCTCCTCGAGCGCCGTGTGATCGCCGCGGCCCCAACCGTCGCCCGGGAACTTCGCGTCGAGGCTCTCGAGGTAGGCCTTGACGAGCGGCCCCGAGTCCTTCTTCTTGCGAAGCCCCTTGCGAGCGCCCTTGTCGAGCTCGGTCGGATCCTCGAAGTAGTATCGGACCTTGTCGGCGATCTGCTTCAGAGAATTCATGCGCTCTTGCTCGAGGGCGACCATCGCCTCGAGTCGCGCACGCTGCGAGCCGCCGGGTGCAGCATCGTCCGCGGACACGAAGCCCTCTTCGACGATGCGAGGAATCGCCAACTCGACGATGTCCGCCAGAGGACGCTCGCGAATGTAATGTCCGCCGAGATTGTCGAGCTTCTTGAGATCGAACTTCGCCCCTGCCTTCGAGACTCCCGCGAACGAGAATTTCTCGATGAGCTCCGCGAGCGAGAAGATCTCCTGCTCGTCGTCGTACGCCCAGCCGAGACGCACGAGGAAGTTGATCATCGCCTCGGGCAGATAGCCTTCGTTCTGATAGTGCGTCACAGAGACGGCGCCATGACGCTTCGACAGCTTTCCTTTGTGCGGGGGCGGCGCGAGGATGAGCGACATGTGCGCGTACTGCGGCACCGGAAAACCGAGCGCCTGAAAAAGGATGATCTGCTTCGCCGTGTTCGAAAGGTGATCCTCACCGCGAATCACGTGCGTGATCTTCATCCCGGCGTCGTCACTGACGACCGCGAGGTTGTAGACCGGCGTTCCGTCGGCCCGCGCGATGATGAAATCCTCGACGTCCTTGTGCTGAACCTCGACGCATCCCCGGATGAGGTCCTCGATCACCGTCGCGCCTTCGGGAATCATCACTCGAACGGGGGCCTGCTCGCCCGCCGCGAGCTTCGCGTCGACCTCGTCTTTCGAGAGGGACGCGCAAGCACGAACCTCTGCGTTGAACGCGGCGACGTCCATCTTCCCGGACATCATCAGCTCGCGCATCTCATCGAGACGCTCGCGTGAACAGAACGAACGGTAAGCCTTTCCTTCCGCGAGCAGTCGCTCGACGAGCTCCGCGTGAAGATCCGCGCGCTCGGACTGGTAGTAAGGTCCTGAGTCGCCTCCGACCTCCGGCCCCTCGTCCCAATCGAGCCCGAGGAAGCGCATACCGTCGAGGATCGCCTGGGTCGCCTCGGGCGTCGAACGCTCCTTGTCGGTATCTTCGACGCGCAGCACGAACGTGCCGCCGTTCTGCCTCGCGAAGAGCCAATTGAAGAGCGCGGTGCGCGCTCCACCGATGTGGAGGTAGCCGGTAGGCGACGGCGCGAAACGGACGCGCACGTCGGGATTTTTGCTGTTGGATGCGTTATTCTGCTCGCTCATGTTGCGAAAGCTATCGTTCGCCTCGGGTTCTGGCAAGGGGAAAGCCCCTCAGGACGCCCTCAGGACGCCCTCAGGAGTCTTGTACGTTGAGTTCGGTCGATTCTGGCGCTGTCGCGCTCGTCACTGGTGGTTCTCGTGGGATCGGTCGCGCGATCGCGATCGAGCTCGGCCGCTCTGGCTACGCGGTCGCGGTCAACTACGCGGCCCGCGCGGACGCTGCCGAGGAAACTGTTCGGGCGATCGAGGAAGCCGGTGGCCGGGCGTTCCGCGTCGGCGCCGACATCTCCGATCGCGATGCCCGCCAGTCGATGCTCGACGAGATTCGCTCTGAGTACGGTCGTCTCGATGTCCTGATCAACAATGCCGCCCTCGCCCCGCGCGAACGCGTCGACCTCCTCGAATCGACCGAGGAGCACTACGACCGCACGCTCGATGTGAATCTCAAAGGCCCCTACTTCCTGACACAGGCGGTCGCCAACTGGATGGTCGACCAGCGCCGGGAAGACGCGAAGCGGAAGATGTACATCGTCAACATCTCGAGCCTCTCCGAATACACGTCGAGTATTTTGAGACCGGATTACTGCCTCGCAAAGGCAGCGACGGGAATGTTGACAAGACTCTTCGCCGACCGCCTCGCCGAGTTCGACATCACGGTCAACCAGGTGCGACCCGGAGTGATTGCCACCGACATGACCGCCGCGGCGAAGGACAAGTATGACAAGCTCTTCGCCGAAGGGTTCACGCCTTTGTCGCGCTGGGGTCAGCCCGAGGAGATCGCGCGATCGGTGCGCGCGCTCGTCAGCGGAGACTTCGACTTCGCGACGGGGACTTCGATCGATCTCGACGGCGGCTTTCACCTGCACCGTCTTTGATCAGCGATCAGCTGCCCTGCAGCCTGCGAATCTCGCTCCCGACCTCGTCCACGCCGCCGGTTTCGAGCGCGCGGATGAGGTGCGAACCGACGACGGCCAACTCGGCGTGACCCGAGAGCGCTTCGACGTGCTCACGCTTCGAGATGCTGAATCCGACCGCGAGCGGCAACTCGCACTTTTCCCGCGTGCGAGCGAGAAAGCTCTCGAGTGGAGTGATGTCGGGGTTGACCGCCTTGCCTGTCGGCCCCGTACGCGACGTCGCGTAGACGAATCCCGAGCTCTCACGGCTGATCGCCTCGATACGATCGTCGCCGATGTTCGGCGAGACGACGTAAATCGGGTGAAGCCCGTGCTCGCGACAAGCTTCAGGATAGCCCTCCCGCGTCATGTCCGGAGGAACGTCCGGAAGAATGAGCCCACTCGCGCCACAAGCCTTCGACGCGCCCACGAAACCGGCGACACCGTCCTCGACGCCGTGACCTCCAGCCGTCGCGTCGCGATAAGCGAACGCGATGTTGAAGTAGCTCATGAACAAGAACGGCGTCGCCGGATACTCCTCCGTCACCTCGCTCATGAACGCGAACGCGTCCGCGACACGCACGCCACCGTCGAGGGCGTCCTGACACGCTTTCGTGATCGTCGGGCCGTCCGCGGTCGGATCGCTGAAGGGAATCTGAATCTCGATGATATCGACGCCGAGCTCGACCATGCGCTCGATGAGCGCGCGCGACGTGTCGAGATCGGGATAGCCCGCGACGATGTGCGTCATCAGCCCGACGCGACCGTCGCTGCGGATCTTCTCGAAGGCCGCCTCGATGCGACCGGCGCCTCTTCCGTCAGCTTCGGACGGGCTCATGAAATCTCACCCTTCGCATACTTGAGGCAGAACTCCTTCCACTTCGACGTCGCCGAGCCACCGATCGCTTCGGCGAGGAGGAAGATGTCCTTGTCGCCGCGACCCGAGAGATTGACGACCATGATCTCGTCCTTTGACATCGACCCGGCGTTCTGGACGGCCCAGGCGACCGCGTGCGACGACTCGAGCGCCGAGAGGATCCCCTCCTTCTTCGCGAGAAGCTTGAAGGCCTCGACGACCTGGTCGTCCATCGCAGGTTCGTAGGAGACGCGGCCGATATCGCGCAATCGCGCGTGCTGCGGGCCGATGCCGGCGTAGTCGAGTCCGGCGCAGATGCTGTGCGTCGGCTGCACTTGGCCATCTTCGTTCTGAAGGAAGTACGACTTGTACCCTTCGACGACACCGACACGGCCACCGGCGAATCGCGCCGCGTGATCACCGGGCTGAAGACCGCGACCACCGGCCTCGACACCGATCATGCGGACGACCGGCGCGTCGAGGAAATCGTGGAAGAGTCCGATCGAGTTCGATCCACCGCCGACACAAGCGACGAGGAGATCGGGCAGCCGCCCCTCCTTCTCGAGGATCTGCTGGCGCACCTCCCGACCGATGACCTCCTGAAAATCGCGCACGATCGTCGGGTACGGGTGCGGCCCGAGCGCCGAGCCGAGCAGGTAGTACGTGTGCTCGACGGTGTCCGACCAGTCCTTGAGCGCGGCGTTGACCGCGTCCTTGAGGGTCCGCGTGCCGTCCTCGACCGGATTGACCGTCGCGCCGAGGGTCCGCATCCAAAAGACGTTCGTCGCCTGGCGATCGACGTCCTCGGCCCCCATAAAGACTTCACACGGGATGCCGAATCGCGCGGCCACGGTGGCTGTCGCGAGGCCGTGCTGGCCGGCGCCCGTCTCGCAGATGATTCGGCGTTTGTTCATGCGCTGCGCGAGCAGCGCCTGTCCGAGGCAGTGGTTGATCTTGTGGGCACCCGTCGCTCCGAGACCTTCCTGCTTGAGGTAGATCTTCGCGCCGCCGAGATGCTCCGTGAGGTTCTTCGCGAAGTAGAGCGGCGTCGGCCGGCCGGAGTAGTCGCGGTAGAGCTCGTCCAGGTCGCGTCGGAACTCGGGATCGACCTTCCACTTGGCGTATTCCTTCTCGAGCTCGCGGAGGGCCGGCATGAGCATCTCGGCGGCGAATCGACCGCCGTACTCACCGAAGAAACCGTGCTCGTCGGCAGGCTCCGAGGCGAGCGGAGCAGACGCCGATTCGCCTTGTGGGCCGTCTTGTGGTGAGACCATGTCAGGGTGCCTTCTCAGGGACGCGGAATCCCTTAGTTTACTTCATCGCAGGGGCGCCGACGAAGGCCTTTCACGCTTGTTTCAGGCCGATAGGCTCTGTTATGCTCGTTCGTTTTGATTCCCCCCGGAAATCCACCGAAAATCCCCTCTTAGAGGTACGTCGTGCTCAATCTAGCGATCCTCCCCGGTGACGGGACCGGCCCCGAAGTCGTCGCAGAAGGTATCAAGGTCCTCGAGGCCATCTCGAAGAAGAACGGCTTCGAGTACAAGACGACGGAGTTCGACTACGGCGGAGAGCGCTACCTCAAGACCGGCGAGGTCCTCCCCGAGGGTGCCGCGGAGGAGTTCCGCCAGTTCGACGCGATGTATCTCGGTGCCGTCGGCCACCCCGACGTCGCGCCTGGAATCCTCGAGAAGCAGCTGCTCCTCGCGCTGCGCTTCGCGCTCCAGCAGTACATCAACTTGCGTCCCGTGAAGCTCTACGAGGGCGTCGACTGCCCGCTCAAGGACAAGGGTCCCGAGGACATCGACTTCGTCATCGTCCGTGAGAACACCGAAGACCTCTACGTCGGCTCCGGCGGCTTCGCACACAAGGGCACGGAGATGGAGGTCGCGACGCAGCTGATGCTCGCGACACACGCAGGCGTCTCGCGCTGCCTCCGCTACGCCTTCGAGCTGACGATGAAGAGCAGCAAGCGCAAGCACCTGACGCTCGTCGCGAAGACGAACGTCCTGACCTACGCGCACGACCTCTGGTGGCGCATCTTCAACGACATGGCGAAGGAGTACCCCGAGGTCACGATCGACTACAACCACGTCGACGCGTGCTGCATGTGGATGGTCAAGAATCCCGAGTTCTACGACATCGTCGTCACCCCGAACATGTTCGGCGACATCATCACGGACCTCGGCGCGATGATCCAAGGCGGCATGGGTATCGCCGCCGGCGGTAACATCAACCCCGAGGGCGTCAGCATGTACGAGCCGATCGGTGGCTCGGCGCCGAAGTACACGGGCCAGGGCGTGATCAACCCCCTCGCGGCGATCTGCTCGCTGGCGATGCTTTTGCGTCACAGTGCGGATGATGAGACGTCGGCGAGTGACATCGAGTATGCGGTTCAGGTCGTGGTGAAGAAGCTGGATAGTCTCTCGGCGGGGCGTATGGGTTATTCGACGTCGGAGGGCGGGGATATGGGCGTCGATTCGCTCGGCGGGTGATGCTCGAACGCCGAGGGCGGGAGGAGCCGGACGTCGAGGGGCCTGGTCCACGTCGTTCGGGAGTCGGAT
>CAYZGY010000402.1:0-7358 GCA_964478085.1 uncultured Planctomycetia bacterium | reverse complement strand
CGAGTCCGCTTGCCTTGCGGTGGCTCGATCCCCGGCTGGGACCTCGCGAATGTGCTCGTGTCCGCGAGCGGGTTCCCGGTCGAGCTCAAGAATCTCGACGGCTCCGATCTCGAAACAGAAGCCCCGCAGCGCATTCGCTGCCCCGCCACAAACGGACACCGCGAGTTCCTCGTCCGCGTCGCGCGTCCGTGCTCCGTCGGAAGATACCAGCTGCGCGTGAACTACACGGTACCAAGAGGAAACTCGACGGCCGAGTGGTTCGAGCGTGTCGCATCGCCAATCTTCTGTTGCTTCTACGGCGGGGCGACGTGCGATCGCCTTCCCGAGGACTTCGACCCGCGCGCCGTCGGAATCGACGGCCTCGATCTGACGATTCCGGATCTCGGAATCGCGATCTTCGACGCCTACTGCCCGTCCGATCCTTGCGGTCGAACTCCTCGCAACCTCCACTTCTTCGACGTCGATCGCGATGGTGTCTCGCTCGACTTACAGTTCCACTTCCACCGGGCACCCGGGCCGAACTTCGAAGGGATGCTCCTCGACAGCGAGCTGCAACCCTTCGGGCAAATGGTCCCGATCTCAGCGGATGGATCGACGTGGCGTCTCACTTCGGGAGAGCTCCCCCTTGGCCCGTACATGATCGCCATCGCCGGGCTCGACTTCGGCACGACGTACGAGATTTATAACCAGAGCCCCGTCGAGCCTCTTCCGGAGAGCAATCGCCTGACTCCCCGCGTCGAGGAGGACGCCTGCGGAGATCTCGTCGTCACGATTGACGTTCAATGCCTCGAGCCCGTGCGTGGCTTCCAGTGCGAGATCAGCTGGGATCCGGAGGTCGCGGAGCTCGTCGAAGCTCGGACGGTTGGAGCCTTCGCGCACTTCGACTATCTCGGGAGGCAAGTCTCTCCGGGGATGATCACGAGCGGAGTCGTCGACTTCAACAACTCGATCATCGACGCGACGGAGCCGACTCCCGCCGTCGAGATTCGCCTTCGCCCGGTCGGAACAGGTGGCTCGACGCAGATCTGTGTCGGCAACCGTGTCGGCGATCCCCCCGACGTCATCGAGCCTGTCCTCACGGTCGACCGTGCGGGCGACCCCTTCACGTTGACGCCGCGCACCGACTGCTCCGCCGCTTCGTTCACGCCGGACGTCGTGGCTCCGGAGATCTTCTGCCCCGACGAGGTTCAACGAGAGCCGAGCGCGAACGGCGAGATCGTCACCTGGAAGATCGAGGCGGTCGACGAGTGTAGCGACGTCACGGTCGAGTGCACGCCGCCATCGGGCTCGACGTTCCCCTTCGGAACGACCACCGTCGTCTGTGTCGCGCAAGATGCGTCTGGCAATCAGTCGGCGTGCAGCTTCGACATCGTCGTCGACGCGGCCTCGTTTCGGCGTGGCGACGCGAACGACTCGGGCAAGACCGATCTAGCCGACGCGGTGTTCATTCTCGGCTTCCTCTTCACCGGGGGCCCCGCGCCCGTCTGTCCGGACGCGGCCGACTCCGACGACGACGGACGGCTGAACATCAGCGACGCGATCAAGATCCTCTCCTTCCTCTTCACCGGAAGCCCGCCGCCGCCGGCGCCGGGCCCGTTGGAGTGTGGCAACGATCCGACCGAAGATCGACTCGGTGACTGCGAGTCGGAGGCTTGCGCCGACGCTTGAGCAGCTGCCCCCAAACCCAACCCGAGCTCAAAGCCCTTCGATTTTCTCGAAGATGGTCTTGAGCTTTTTCAAAGCGCGCAGGTAGCGTTTGCGTGCGGCGTCGTGAGCGATGCCGAGCACCTCTGCTGCCTGTGCGCTATTCATCTGCTCGAAGTTGCGGAGCATGACGATCTCCCGGTCGATCTCCCCCATCTCCTCGAGAGCCGCCGTGACACGGACTTTCGCCTCGGCTCGCGCGGCCGCGCGCGTCGGCGAGGTGTGTGAGTCGATCAGGTGGTCTGCCAGAATGAGGGAGCTCGCTCCGGCCTGCACGCCCTGGTTGATCGAAAGCTCGCGCCCCGCATCGCGCACGTCGCGCCCGAGGTGCTGCCGGTGGAGCTGCAGGAGGCGCTGGAGCACCAGAAACCGGCACCAGAGAAAGACCGAGGCTTTCGGCTCCTCGAGGTAGGATTCGAGGCGACGAGCGCACTCAAGGTAAGCCTCCTGAACCACGTCGTTCGAACCGACCCGCGCTCGGACGCGACGATCCATGCGAAAGGAGACCGCTCGCTCGAGCTGCGGGCGGAAGTCCTCGAAGATCGTCGCGAATCGCTCCAGAGGGTTCGCGGCGGATCGCAAGACGTCCAGACTCGGGTCGTGGAGATCACCCATCCCGATAGGCTCCCTCGAGACGCCGATTGATTCGCAAGACTCGTGGCAGCGGACGACCGTCTCGAAATTCTGTCGCGGCCTCCAGACGGAGCCTCCGTAGGTCGGCACATTCCGACTCCACCCAAGCGCGACGTCCGGAGCTCCAGGCCTCGCGCGCACGACTCTCGTCCCACTCGAGGTCGAGTTCCTCGACCAGATGACCGGCAAGGTCGTAGAGTGACTTCGCGCGCGCCTCGTCCCCCTTGCGTCGATACGAGATCGCGAGAGCGTACAGCTCGTAAGCGCGCAGGCGACTCGCGCCACGCCACTCGAAGACCTCCTCGAGCGCGGTGATCGCCGCATCCCAATCGCCGAGACGGAGCTTGGCCAGCCCGATGACGCGTTGCGTGTCGATGTACTTTTGCTGCGCTTCGCGAGAGCTCTGCTGAATCCCAGGAATCTGAAGAGTCGCGCCGAGGCGACCGACGAGCCGCATCGGCTGCTCGATCTGCAGGGCCCGCTTCGCCAGCTCGATCGCACGCCTTGGATCGCGGATCTCCTTCGGCCCCGTCACGAGAGTCCAGGCGAGTGAATTCGCGTGCGGAACACTGAAGCCGCCCTTCAAGACCCCCTCGTCGTATTCGATCAGATCCTCCCAAAGGCCGGCTGCTCGAGCGAGGCGCAGCCAATGCAGCCGTCGAGTCCCGTCGCTCGGGTCCCGATCACGAGCCAGCTCGGCACGTGCGATCTCCTTCGAGGGATCGAACTTCCCGAGGTCGACCTCGATGGCGCGACCCTCGTCGGCAAAGAGCGGCGTCGGCGGTAACCCAGAATCCCAATCGAGTCCCAACTCGCGAAGCTCCGAGCGCAGCTCGTCCAGACGCCAGACCTTGACCGCACCCTCCACCAGAGTCGAGCCGATGAGGTGACCCGAGGCATGGATCGTCAGAGGCTGCCCACCCGCGTCAGCCGAGATGTCAGCGAGCGGCTGAAAATCTCGCTCGACATCGAAGAGACGAAACACTCCGCGCCTCCAAGACAGCGCCAGGACGCGCCCGTCGCCACTCAAGTGACCACGAATCAACCCGACATCATTCGAGTCCTTGTGCACCTCGCGCAAGATCTTCCAGGTCCCCGGCTCGAGCACACGAAAGCTGCTCCTCGTCGACATCACGAGCCGATCATCGTTCAGGAAGATCGTGTACGCCGCTCCTTGTGCGTCCCACTCGTACTCGAGCTTCGCCGTCTCAACATTCCAGACACGCGCATGTCTCCCGTTCCAATTTCCACCAGCGACATACTTCGCGTCGCTACTGACACACACAGAGTTGAGGTAACGAGGACGACGGAATCGGCGCGTCTCCACTCGTTCCTCGAGATCGAGAACCATCACGTGACTGCGATCGTAGGTCGCGAGCCATCGCCCGTCTCGGCTGAAACGGAGAGAGTAGGCCCCATCGATAGGTGCCTTCTGCGGTGGACCGAGAAGGAGCCTCCCATCGCGCTCGCGCAAGGGCCAACGATCGACCTGCCTCCCGTCGTAGAAGGTGAAGAGCTCGGAACCGTCCGGTCTCCAGGCGACACGGCTCAGTCCGCACGGAATGTGCTTCACGAGCTTCTCGGAAGCCACATTCCAAATCTGAACTCCATCCGGACGCCCCACAGCGAGCCAAGGATCCGAGGGATGCAAAGAAGCGAAGCTCGCTCGATTCGTTGGAACAGTCGCGTCCCTCGTAGGTGTCGCAAAGACCTGATAGCTTCGTGAACGCTCGACCGCGGCGATCTGAACCTCTCCTCCCACCAAAAGATAGATCGCCTGCCCGTCGTCGCGCAGTCCGAGAGTCCAGCCGTCGACCTTGGCGAGCAGATTCCCCAGCTCCGCATCCCGAATGTGCGTCGTGCCCGCCCAGTCGGAGTGCACGAGATAACGCCCACACTTCGAGTACTCGATATTGTGAATCGAGGTGGCCGGATGCCTTTCCCGGATCCTGTCACGCTCGAGCTCCCACACCGTCAACGGCGCCGTCCAGATCACGAGTCGCTCACCGCTCGGATGCCATGAGACCTTGCGAAGCTCGGGGTGACCGGGAAGCCGGTCTCGAGCGAATCGCGTGAGCGTGTCGCCGGTCGACGCGTCGACCACGGTGATCTCGGAAACCCAAGGATCGATAACCGCGGCCTTCGTGCCGTCGGGCGAGTAGTCGATCGACCAACTCCCCCGAGCCCACATCGGAGCAGAGACCTCTTCTCCGCTCTCGAGATTCCAAGCCATCGACTTCCGTCGAGCGTTCGACTCCCGTCGAATGCACGCGACGAGGGTTCGGCCATCGGGATGAAACGCCAGGTTCGCGAATGGGTCGGGAATGGTCAAGAGCGACGCACCGTCCGATGTCCGCAGCACCTCGATCTCCTTGGCCCAGAAAACCCGGACAATGTATTTCCCGTCCGGACTGAACTGGACGCGCGCGTCGGCTCCGGTCTGACCGGTCGGGACGGAGTAGACCTCGCGCTTCTCTCCGAGATCGTAGAGCCGCAGCCGATCGTCGCCCGCGCTGGCGACGTAGCGCCCCGATGGCGAGACAGCCGAGGCGTGTTTCGCAGGGTGAGTCAACTGGACGGTCAGCCCCGTTCGCGCCAAGGCCGCGATCGCTTCGTTACGCAGCTCGAAGTTAGCTCGATACTTCGCCGCCTCGGCGAGAGCATCGAGGAGCTGCCGCCTTACAAGAGGCCGCGCGTCGGTCCGGCTCGCCCGTCCCCGCTCGAGGGTCGCGCTCCAGAGGTTTTCGAGCGCGTGCGTCTTCTCCTCGTCGAGATCACGCGCAACCTTTTCCAGCCGGGCAGCGGCGTAGGTTGCGACCACAGCCACGACGAAGAGAACAACGCCCAGCGACGCGATGAGGGGATTGCGACGAGCAAACAGCCAGGCGCGCTCGACCGTCGTAGCGCGACGAGCCAAGATGGGTCTTCCGTTCACGAAGCGCTCGAGGTCCTCGCGCATCTCGCGGCAACTCGCGTAACGATCGCCGGGCTCCTTCGCGAGCGCCTTCAGAATAATCGTCTCGAAGTCACGCGGCAGGCCCGGAACGGTGGAACGCAGCCTCGGAACCTCCGAGTCGAGAATCGACTGAACGAGGCGCGCACGATCGGGAGAAACGAACGGGGGGCGCAGCGTGATGAGCTCGTAGAGGGTCGCGCCGAGGCTGTAGACGTCGCTACGAGCATCACTCCAGCCGCTGAAACGCTCCGGACTCATGTAGCGGAGAGTTCCGACCGCATCGCCCGACTGGGTCAATCCGTCGGAGTCGAGCAGCTTCGCGAGCCCGAAATCCGCGACCCAGACCTTTCCGCTCCGATCGAGCAGAAGGTTCGAGGGCTTGATATCACGGTGAACGACACCCGCGGCATGCGCATGGGAGAGCGCATCCGCGACTGCTCCAGCCAGGCGGGCGATGTTGAAAACATAGCGAGAGGACCCAAGCCCGATCACCGAGGAGCCCGACGAGCCCTCGGACGCGGATCGAACGGCGTCCGGGCTGGCGGACGAGCTGCCGCCGTCACTGCTTTGCGAGGACGAGTCCCCGAAAGAGTCGCTCCGGGTCTGGCCCCTCACCTCACCAGCCCGAAGCGCCTCAGCCAGCTCCCGACCGGTCACGGTCGCCGCCCGCACAGCCGTGCCGTCGTCTTCACGCAGAGCCGCGATCACGGCGTCGAGCCCCACGCCGTCCACGAATTGCATGGCGTAGAAGCGTACGCCCTCCGATTCGCCAATGTCGAAGACGGAAACGATGTGCGGGTGGTCGAGCCGCGCGGCCGCCTGCGCCTCGAGGTCAAAGCGCTGACCGAGCGAGCTACTCGACGACGAAGCGCCAGCGGGAGCGCTCCACGGAAAGATCTTCAGAGCGACACTTCGTTGGAGCGAGACCTGCCGAGCTTTCCAGACGATCCCCATCCCGCCACGACCGATCTCGCGCACGAGCTCGTAGTCGCCGAGCACTCGTCCCGGCTCGACCTGCTGCACCACGGAGGCCGGGAGTGACGAACCCGCTCCGGCCGTGCTTTCCGCGACGGCGACCTCGAGCGCGCACAGGGACGGCAAGACGTCCTGGAGCTCTTCGGCGAGCTCCGGATACCGCTCGACGTACTCCCCGACGGTCGGCTTCTCACCCGCCCGAACGCGCTCGGCGACTTCGTCAATGATCTGATCGAGAAGCTCGTCGAGATTCGCGGAATGTGAAGAATCGGATGGTGACAGTGGCACGGTTCTGCTTGTAGAGCCAAATCGCGTCTGAGCGCAGATGGTACAGTAATCGAGCGCGAAGTGATATCGCGAGACACGGAGAGTCTAAAGTCTGAGATAATATGGTGGCTCCGACGAGATTCGAGCTCGTGTCCTCGGGGTGAAAGCCCAGGATCCTGACCGGTGAAACTACGGCGCCACCGGCTGAAGATTCGCGAGCTCGAGAGAGCATGGCAGCACGGGCAGGGTACGAACCTTCATCCTCCCGCTTGACAAGCGGGTGACTTTGCCCTCGAGCGAACGACGCCACGGGCGGCCGTCTCGCCCCCTTGGAACATGGGTCCCCAAAACGGTCTGCGTTCGGAATCAGGAGATCGGCCCGGTTGGACTCGTCTGGTTGTTCGGGGCCCGCTCGAAGCTCCGAAGATAGTATCTTTGGGCCGCCCCCTACGACCGCAGGGCGAGCGAAGACTCAGGCGTGGCTCGGATTCGGCTCACGCGGCGCCGATTCGGTTAGGGCCTGATCGGGGGCTTTCGGACTCTTCGGCGACCGCGTGAACCGCGGTGGAAGCGGCAGCGCTGAAATGCTGCGAAGTGTGAAGAGTGTGCCGTGACATGGACGTCTTGATCCGATCAAGTGTGTGTTTACAGTACCGAACGAAGCATCGCGTCGTTCTTCCGGAAGAAATCAGATCAAGTCGAAGCATTGGCGAGTTTCAGCGACGAAGAGCTCGGGCGAATCGGCCGCTTGGACGCCGAATCGACTTCTTCAACGGGCTGATAGACGCGCGAGGGTGCTCGATCGGGCTCTGCCGTCAGTTCG
>CAYZGY010000401.1:0-7365 GCA_964478085.1 uncultured Planctomycetia bacterium | reverse complement strand
CGACGGCCTTGGATTCGTCCGTCTTCGCCGATCGTCCGCGTCGTCGAGCCGTGCTCGACCGGGACCGAGACGACTTGCGAGGCGATTCTTCTGAAGAGTCCTCGCGTTCGGAATCGCCCTTGGAGCTCTCGGTCTCGTCATCGTCGGTCCGAGCCTTCCGAGCCCTCTTTTTGCGCGGGGCCTTCGTCGATGACTTCGGCTCGTCGTCGCGCTTGCGGCGACGGCCGCGGGAACGCGACGGCTTCTCGCTCTCTTCCGAGGGAGACTCGCTCGACGACTCGGGCTTATCGTCCGAGCTTTTCTCAGACGATCCCTTTTCACGTCGACGACGCGTACCCTTCGCCAGAGGCTTCTTCTCGGTGGCCGAGTCGTCATCCGAGCGACGCTCATCGAGAAGCCCTGCCCCGAAACCGGAGGAGTGGCGATCAGGTTCCGAACGGGTCGTCTCTTCTCCGAGAGAGCCGCTATCGGAACTGACAGAAGAGGCGGAGAGTCGGGACCGACCCTCCGCGGCACGACCGGCATCGCCAGTCGTGGGAGTCTTTCTTTGGGCCAAGACGCCGCCTTGCAGGAGCCCGGACGGCTCCCTATGTGCCGATCTGCGCGCTGTCGGGCCCGGTCGGCGCCGGAGCTCTTGCCAGATTCTTCGAGGACGGCTGCAGAACAGGCCTCGAGAAGTCGGCGCTCCGGGAGCGGGCGGGACGTCGCCGCGTCACGGTAAACCTATTTGTATGTACGACTTCGGACTCGGCCAAGGGCGCTTCGTGCACTCCGGAGATCGCTGAATTCCTCTCGGTTTTCACGCGATCTGACGGGCCGAGCTGCGCATCTCCTGCCGAGCCTCTCCTTTTAACCTCCCGTCCAGAAAAGCACAACGGGAGAGTTCCGAATAGAACCCTCCCGTCGCAGAAAATCAGTCCATCCCGGAGCGGGCCGAGGGATCAGCTACCCTCTTTCTTCTCACCTTCCGAGGAGGCGTCGTCCTCGAACGGCTTCTCGTACTTGCGGTAGAAGTAGTCGGCCTTCTTGTGCTTCTCGATCGCACTGTCGAAGACCGCTCGCTCCTGCGTCGTGTTCTTGAGGATCCGAGGAGTGATCAGGATCATCAGGGACTCGACGTTCGTCTGCTTCCTCTTCCAAGTAAAGAGGTTGCCGAGGATGGGAACGGAGCTGAGCAGCGGGATCTGGGTCTGGATCTCGGTGCGGCGCTCGGTCTGGAGACCACCGATGACGGCCGTCTGTCCATCCTGGACGCGCATGTAGGTCACCACCGACTGCGACGACGTACGCGGCAGGTCGATGAAGGTCTCGGTGGCGCTACCGGCAGCCGAGAACGAGAAGCGGTCGAAGCCGGCGATCGTCGACGTCGTTCCCGAGAGCGTCGATACGCGGGGAATGACGCTGAGGTCGATCTGATCCGTACCCGGAACCACGTGCGGAGTCAGGTAGAGCGTGAAGCCGACGTTGACCGGCGAGTTCTCGTTCTCCTCGATACCGACCGTGATGTTCCCGTTCTGATCCTGCTGGATCTCCTGCACGGCGTAAGGCACCGTCTCACCGACGAAGATGACCGCCGGGCGGTTGTTGACCATGGTCAGCGCGGGCTCCTGCACGATGCGCGACTTCTCGTCGTCGCGAACGAGCTTGAGGAAGAGCTGTGTCGACGTCAGGTCGAGGATGCCGAGCGACTGGAAGCCGGTGACGCCGAGAGCGTCGCCGTCCGAACGACCGACGTCGAACGGGAAGGTGCCGCCGAAGACGTTGAGCGGATCGTCGAGGAGAGCCACTCCGTCGACGATCGCGTCGTTAAACTCACCGGGTGTCGCGAAGCGCAGGTTGGCCTGGAAGCCGTCGCGCTCGGGCGTCGTCGGATCGTCCATGCGGATGCCGCGCTCGTAGATGTCCGTGTTCGTCGTGCGGACGAACTTCACTTCGACGTAGACCTGCGGCGGCGGAACGTCGACGAGCTTGATGATGTTCGCGATCTCGTCGAGCTTCGGCTTCACGTCCTTGACGATGAAGGTGTTCGTTCCGCGATCGTACGTCAGCTGGCCGCCGTCTTCGGAGACGACCTGACGCAGCGCGGTCTCGAGGTGGAAGACGGACTCGCCGCCACCACCTTCTGCACCGCCCTCCAAGATGCCCGAGTACGTCGCGAGCTCGGAGATCTCCTCCGACATCTTCGCGCGGTAGGGCTCCTCGGGTCGCACGTAGCGAAGCGTGAAGCTGCGCGTCTCGAGCTGCTGGCGTAGAGCGTCCGGCGGCACGACGC
The DNA here is from genome assembly GCA_964478085.1 of uncultured Planctomycetia bacterium. Taxonomy (GTDB): domain Bacteria; phylum Planctomycetota; class UBA8108; order UBA8108; family UBA8108; genus CAYMLL01. The sequence goes on along the minus strand of CAYZGY010000401.1, from coordinate 5,093 downwards.
GCAGGATCTCGGTCGCGGTCGACGCTTCCTCGCGAACGAGGACGTAACCGGCCGTCTTCACGAGCGTGTTGAGCGCCTCGCGCCAAGGAACGTCGCGCAGCGAGAGACTCACCTTGCCGCGGATGTCCGACGCCATGACGATGTTGACGCCCGCCTGCTTCGCGAGAAGCTCCAGGACGACCTTGATGTCGGCGTCCTGGAACTCCATCGAGATCGTCGGCGGCTGCGTGAACTTGATGAGGCGATCCGAGACCTCGACGATCTTGCAGTTCGTCTGCTCGGCGATGACCTCGAGAGCGTTGCGCCACTCGACCTTGTCGAACGTCACCGTAATGGTCTCGGTGACGGTCGAGTCGGCGATGACATTGACGCCGACCTTGCTCGAGATGAAGCGAAGGACCTCGTGAATGTGCTTGTCCTTGAAGTCGAAGCTGATGTACTCGGAAGGTCCGGTCAAGACCGGATCCGCACCCGACACGTACGCTTCCACACCGACTTTGGGCTGATCTCCGCCATCGTTCTGTGCCGTGGCTGGAGCCACAAACAAAAAACTAACACCGATGGCGAGAACCACCCTGAGGGAGAGACCCTTCTCCCACCACGCTCCTCGTGTCATGACGCCTCCGTAAAACCCACTCTTGTTCCTGGACTCTTGCTGTTTTCGGTTGGAGACCCAAGAGGACTTGAATGCCCCGATCAGTACCGCCGGAAGACCAGCGGAATCTCCTCACCCTTGAAACGGAAAGTGACTCGATTGCTTTCTACTTTGACGATTCGGAAGTCCGCGAAGCTCTCCCCCTGCCGCACGATTCGGTCGTTGAGGATCGCCATGTTGCGCTTGTCCGAGAGGATGATTTCTTGGATCTCGGGCTTGAGCGAGTCGAACTCGATCCGCACGCTTGCCCGATCGACCCACTCCCGCGCCAAGTCGACGATCTGATCCGCGATCGGCTTGAACTTGGGGTTGGCCGCGATCATGTCGTCGGCGAGCTTGCCCACTTGTCTGGAGAGGTTGTTGACCTTTTCGAACTGACCGTCCTGAAAAAGATCGTTCATGGACGCGATCTTCTGGTGCGCCTGGTTGTAGTAGTAGCGCAGGCGAATACCTTGGATCTCGACCTCGATCGCCTCGAACTTGGCGATCATCGCCTGGAAGTCCTTGACGTACTTCGGGATCGTCAGGCGGTTCTTCTGAGCGACGAGGTCCTTGAGCTGCATGTAGGCCTGCATGGCCTTGTCCTCGTCCTGCAGCTTGATGAAGAATTGGATACGCTCGTAAATCTTGCGCGCGTCGCGGACGAGCTTCTCCTGCTCGCGCGGCGTCAGCGGCGTGACGTCGACCGGCTGGTCCGGACCATCTGGTCCGCCGGGCTTGTCTTCTCGATCGAACCTCGCCGGAAACGGATTCGTGAAGGGATCGTGACGCGATCCCTGCGCGATCTCGACCTTCTCGAGCTGAAGCGCGAGCTGGACGAACTCCGTGTCGAGCTCGTACTTCTGAAGCGCCGGAAGGTTCTGGACGTCCTGGATGACGTTACGGCCACCGAGCGCAGCCTCACGAAGCATCTCGAACGCCTTCTCCTGCTTGTTCTGTGAGGCGAAGACCTCGGCCTTGAGAAGAGCGACGAGAGCCTTCGGCCCGCCGAGATCCAGCACGTCCTGGTACTTCTTGAGCGCCTCGGAGGACTGCTTCTCGTAGCGGTAGCAGAGACCGAGCGCGAAGTGGAAGTACGGGTTGTACGGACGCAGCGCGATCAGCTCGTTGAGCTGCCGGATCGTCGCCGGAAGGCGCTTCTTGCGGAAGTCGTTGAGGACGCGCACGTGGATCTGCTTGACCCGACGGTTCGTCTCCTCTTCCTCTTCCGACTCGAGACCTTCCTCGTCGCTGTCTCCGCCGAGGACGTCCTGAACGGCCTCGCCGAGACCCGGTCCGGGTGGAACTGCGTCGCCGATCTCCTCGGTGTCACCACCGAGCTCGAAGCCCCCACCGTCGCCACCCGACGAGTCACCGTCAGAGGGACCGTCAGAGGGACCGTCAGAGGGGTCGTCGGTCAGTCGCTCGAGAAGCGCCGGATCGAGAGGACTGTCTTGCTGAGCGTCGAGACTCGCCGAGACGAGCGACGCACAGAGGACGACGACCGTCGCGCGGGTCGTATGGGCGAAACTGATCATCTTAGGTTCTTCCCGTGCCTTTGACGTACGTGTAGGTGCTGACCGTCAGGTCGATCTCTTTCAGTTCCTTGCTCGCGGCCTCGAGGAGCTCGGCGTCGTTGCGGTCGCCGAGGTCGCCCTCCGAGATGTCCCCCTTCATGCCGTAGGGGTGAATGTTGAGGGCGTCGACCTTGAGGAATCGCTTGTGGTTCTCGATCTTCGCGACGAAGTCGAGGACGTCCGGAACGGTCCCGACGAGCGAGAACCGGTAACGGTGACGGACGAAGCTCTGCGCGTCCTTCTCGCGAGCGTCCTGACGAACCGGGACGTACTCGGCCGTCTTGATGAGGATCTTCGTGTCCTTACGGTAGTCGTCCATGACGCGGACGAACGCGTCGTGCTGAACGTCTTCCTCGGGCGGAAGGATCTCGGTGTAACGCTCGATCTGGCGAACGAGCTGCGCGCGCTGCTCGACGAGCTTCGGAATGCGCTTGCGCTTCTCGCGAGCGGTCTGCTCGTCACGCTGGTAACGCTGGAGGTCCTTCTCGAGATTCGTGCGCTCGCTGTACTTCATGTACACGAGTCCGCCGACCACTCCGAGGACCACCACGAAGACACCGGACGTCAGGATGACCTTTTGCTTCTCGTTGAGTTTCATCTCTTGAGTTTTCCCTACGCTGAGCCTTCGTGATCAGCTCTTCGCCCCACCGACCGAGTGAAGCGTTCGGAGGTCGAGTCGGATCGTGAACCGGAGGTTGTTCGGCTCCTTGTAGTTGTCGAGGATGACGAACTTCCACTCCGGCTGGCTGATGTTGATAAAGTCCGAATAGAAGTTCGCGGGCTTGATGTTCTCTTCGAGGAAGTTCACGTAGAACTCTCCCGATCCCTTGAGCCTCTCACGGAACGTCGTCATGCGATCGACCTCGCTTCCGAGCGAGTAGCACGCGAGGCGCAGGTAACCGCCGGGCTGGTTCGGCCCGAGCTCGGCCTTGTACTCGCGAGGATCGTACTCGCGCATGTCGAGCTTGATGATCCAGATAAATCCCGGCGTCAGCTGAATCAGCTCGTCGAGCTTCTTCGACCAGAGGATTCGATTGGTCTTGATGTTGATAATCGCCTTCTCACGCTCCTTGTAGTCGGCGATATCCTCGAGGAGCGAATCGACCTGCGCAGCGCCCTGCTGCAGCGAAGCGACTTCGTCCCGCTTTCCCTCGACGCGCTCCTGGAGCACGACGACGTTGAACCACAGGTAACAGTAGAGACACACCGCGATCAAGGTGAGCGCCAATCCGCCGACGACGATGCCGAAGAGCATCACGGGAGTCTTGGCCGCTTTCTGAAGTTCCCTGGGCAGTAGGTTGATCTGAATCATTCGCCTGGTCCCTTTTTCCGAGTCGCCCTTTCCTCAGTCGAGAATCCTCGACGCCAGTCCCATAGCGACCACGAGCTGCGGTCCCTTTTCCTTGAGCACGTGGGGATCGATCTTCTCGGCACGGAGGTCGAGGTTCTCGGTCGGATCCCAAAAGTTGACGCGACGGTTGAAGACACGCTCGAACGCGCCCTGAAGGCCCGGAAGGTGAGCACTACCGCCAGAGACGTAGACTTCGTCGACCTCACGGTCGTATTGGTTCTCGTAGTAGTCGAGCGAGAGGTGAATCTCGTTCGCGAGGTCGTCGAGCGTCGGGAGGATGCACTCCTCGAGCGTCTCCTCCTTGTCGTCGGGATTGAGCTTGAGCTCGTCCGCCTCGACCGAATCCATGCCGAGTCGACGCGAGATCGCCTCGGTGAACTCGTTGCCGGCCAGGTAGACCTCGCGAGAGAAGTACGACGTGTTGTTCTTGATGATGTTGATGCTCGTCTTCTCCGCGCCGATATCGACGAGGCCGATCACGCGCTCCTCGTCCTCGACGCGCGGACTGTGCATGTTGTTGAACTCGAACGCGTTGCCCAACGCGAACGTGTCGACGTCGATCACCGCGGGCGTGAGTCCTGCGCCCTGGATCAGCTGAACGCGCTCGTCTATCACCGTCTGCTTCACGGCAACGAGAAGAACTTTCATCTCCTTCTCGCCGGACGAGTTCGTCGTCTCGCCGAAATCTCCGAGGCGTACGCAATCGAGAACGACCTCATCGACCTCGAATGGAATGTACTTGTCGGCCTCGAAGCGCAGCGCGCTCTTCATCTCGTCGTCCGACATCACCGGCATGTTGATGTAGCGGATGATCACGGACTTCCCCGACACTGCGGTCGCGACACGACGCGTCTTGATGCCGCTATCGCGGAATAGCGCGGACAGAGCGAGGGGGATATCGTCCTCCCCCTCGACCGGAACGGCGCCGAATCCGGTCAACCGGATCGAATCGCGGACCTCGGTCAGCTCGATCGCCTTGATCTCGTGGGAGCCGATGTCGAGACCCACGAGACTCTTCTTCTTTCCCAGCATGGACGTATCCCCAGGGGACTCCGAGGTTGGCGCCGATTCACCAGCCGACCGTTCGACGGGCGATCGACACGACGTGCGACTCGGCGGGACAGGAATACCGCCTCGACGCGCTATCTATCGGGAAATCACTGCGTCGCTCTCCACGGCAAACGCCGTGCGCGACGGAACGCGAGCCTCGGCGTGGCTGAAACCGCCCGGAACTGCCGAAAAACCGCCAGGATCCTCCACAACGAGACCCGGCCCCGTCGACCTGTTTCCGGTCAAGCGGGCAGGATTACCTGGCAGTTGAATCCGGAGGATCCGATATCGACGGCGCTAATCGAAATCGGGCAGGAGCCCGCGCACGCGTTCGTCGAGAATCGCCTGACTCTCGACGGCACGGTCGCACTTGAGGCACTCCTCCGCGACCTCGTACGCCTCGCGCATCGTGATCTGACGCACGATCCGCTTGACGGTGGGGATCGCGATCGGACTGACGCTGAAGCTCCGCAGTCCGAGC
>CAYZGY010000400.1:0-7373 GCA_964478085.1 uncultured Planctomycetia bacterium | reverse complement strand
CCGCTCGTCAGGAGGCGCTCGTCGTCGAGAAGAAAGCGCGGGACGTCGCCAACTCGTTCTACGAGTCTCATCCCGAGCTGGCTCCGAAGAATCGGCGCGGAATGATCTTCTCGCAGAGGCTCATCAGAGAGCAGGAGGTCTTCGAGGCGGTCAGCCCGACGATCGAGAAGTTCGACTCACAAGTCGAGGAGCAGCAGGCCACCGTCGCGAAGTGGCGGTTTATCTCTCCGGCCATCGCGGCTCACGAGGCGCTCACGGACCTCGCCGGCACGGGCTACTGGCGATACCGCGCGTTTCGGGAGCAGGTCGAGGGCTACGAGAAGGCGATCACCGACCACTTCCACGACAAGGTTCACCGCGGCGACGGCTTCACGCTCAACGACTATCCTCTGGTCCCGCAGTTCCAGTTCGAGGAGCCGGACAACGACGAATGGACGAGTCGTGCGGGAGTCGGCATCGCGGGAATCCTCGGCCTCGCGGTGGTCTTCGGGCTGTGGGCGCTCGTCGGACTGCGCTCGTCGAGGATGGGGCGGCTGTCGGCGTAGGCTTCTGAGTCGAAGATCTGGCTACGCGTTCCCGTCCGAAATCAGCCGCATCCTCGTGGCGATGACTTCCAGCACGCCAAGTGCGTTGAGGCACAGCTTGAAGTGTCGATGACCTTCTCTCGGTGCCCGGGCGTCGTCCTCGTGGAGTTGCTTCACCCAGCACGACTCGAGGATCTCGTAGACGGCGTCATCCCGGATATCCGGGCCGAGTGGGTCACCCTCGCTCCAGCGAACTCCGGCGACGTCGTCGAACTCGGGTAGGTGCACAGTTTCTTTGGACACCCTACTGCTGGAGGATCATGTCCATGGGAAACGAACGAAGAACACCGGACATGCCATGACGAACACGTCGACTGGCTGTCGCAACGCGTCACGACGCCGTCGAACGTGTCTTGAACAGAACTACGCGATTTCATCATCAGTTCTGTCCGACAGTCAATTCGCGCCCGGACACATTCTCCAGTTCGCGTTCGTCCGGTCGCTGTCGCGACCTGGGCCAGATCACCAATCGGCCCGTTATGGGTTTAGCCTGCGGGGCACGATCAGTGTTATCAGATTCAGATAGCAAGCGAGCGCGTGTGATCGAGTGTTCACCATTTCGCACCACTTCATCCCCGGCTCTCGTCCGCCGCCCCATGAAAAAACCGGAGCCCGAAACCCCTCGAGGTTTCGGACTCCGGTTCAGCGATCTGAGCACGCGTCGAATGGTACGGCACGTGCCTCAGGAACGACTCGACCTACGTGCTACTCGCAGTTCGTGTAGGACTCGCAGCCGAGCTCGTCGTCCGTCGGGTCGGGTCCACAGTCGCCCGTGGAGCCCGGGGCCGGCGGCTCGGGGCCTCCCTGGAAGAGGAAGGCGAGGATGCGGATCGCATCCGTCAGCTGGACAACGCCGTTGTCGTCGCCGTCGGCCGCGTCGTCGCACGTCGGCGGCGGGCCTCCCTGGAAGAGGAAGGCGAGGATGCGGATCGCGTCGGTGAGCTGGACGACACCGTTGTCGTCGGCGTCACCACGACGGAAGCCACCCGGCAGCGGGCAGGCTTCCAGGTCGTTCTCGCAGTCCGGATCGTCACAGTCGACGAGAGTGTCGCCGTCATCGTCTTCGCCGTTGTCGCAGATTTCGTCCGGCGTGATGTCGACTCCGCAGAGGTCCGGATCCGTGCAGTAACGGATGCCGCTGAGGACCGGGCCGCCCGTCGTCGGATCCTGGAAACGGAGGCGGAAACCGTGGCCGCCGCCACCTTCGAAGATCTTGACCAAGATGGTGTGCGTTCCCGCCTCGAGCGGCGTGAGCGCATCGACCGGGTCAGCGTTCGTGCAGAAGCCGCCGCCTAACGGATCGCCACAGACGGTGTCCTGGACAGTGTTCGCGCCACAGAAACCGCGCGCGGCACTGTTGATCCAGACTTCCTGACCGTCGAGGAGGATCTGGACCGCGTCGTCGCTCGCGACGCCGATATCGACGTTCATCTCCTCTTCGACGGCGATGTAGACGACGGCGTACATCACGTTCTGATTGACGTCGCCACCGTAGTAGTCGTTGAAGTTGATCGTGTCGTCGGCGTCGACATGGAGGTTCCACGTCGGAACGCCGTCCGGGTTGATCGTGGCGCCGGCCGGCGAGGCCTGGAGGCCCGTGCTGGAAGCCGCACCACCGAAGTCGGTGTTGATCTGGTCACCGTCTCGGGGCTCCACGTCTTCCTGAGTCGTCACTCCGTCCGTGATGAAGTCGAGACGAATGTTGTTCACGTTCGGCGCAGCTCCCCAACCGAAGCCGCTCGGCTGGCTGAACGGACCGATCAGGAGCCACTCCTTGACGAAGCCCTCGGCGCTGAGTGCTGGCGGGTAGCTACACTCCGCCGAGGGGAGGCCGCTCGAGTTGACGAGGATGATCGTCGAGATCGCTCCGTCGGGGAACTCGTCGACTGGGATCGTGGTGCTCGTCGCATCACCCGGAACGGTGGCGATCTCGACGCCGTTGACCTGAACCGAGATCTCGACGGCCGGGTTGGCTCCCGACGGGTTCGTCCAGGTGAGATCGAGGCCGAGATCGGCGTTCTGGGTACAGCTCAGACCTTGGACCGGACCCGGGCAGTTGTCGAGCACTTCCCAGTCCTCGAAGGTGACCGTGACGAGGTTGCAGCCGTCGTGCGAGGTCACGCAGAGTCCGAGGTGGAGGGTGTCGGGACAGTCGACCCAGTGGTAGCTGAAGACCTGGACCCACTCGCCCGGCGTTCCGGCGAGGTCGCCGAGCTCGTCGAGCGCGTATCCGTAGAAGTCGTTACCACAACGATCGAGGCGAAGCTCGTTCGAGTGGAGTCCTGCAGGTAGCTGGGCGCCCGGCCATGCCGCGTTGCCGTCCTGCGTGGCGCGCCACTGCAGCGCCGGCGGGTTCGGGGAGAACTCGCCCTCGGCGGCATTCTGTTGATCGGTCATCCAGACGCCCGGGGAGCCCGCCGAGCAGTTGGCGCGAGCCATGATACCGTGCTTCGCCCAGACGTTGTTGCCCATGATGCGCTCGGCGATTCGGACGCGCGCGCTGAAGTCGCCCGTCTTCTCGTCCGATGCGAACATGAACTGGTCGGCCGTCCCCCAGATGTCGACACCGCCCGCGGTGATGGTGATCTCGCCGGCGCCACCAGACGATATTTCGGTGCCGGGACACGGCTGACCGATCGCGTGGGCGTTGGGGAAGTCCGGATCCGCGAAGGGACCGAAGTTCGTCGGAGCCGGGACGAGGTTGTGGACACCGACGCCGAGCGTCGACGCGCCAGCGACGTCACCCTGGAAGTTGACCACGCCGCCATCGATGTTGATTTCGTACGAGAGGCCCGGGTCTGCGAGCGTATCGCGCGTGACACCTTCCCACGTGATCGTTACGCCGTTCGGAGCGAACGTGTAGGGTACCTCCTCCGGGTCCAGCGAGATGCTGATGCCGTCGGTGATGACTTCCGAACTCGCCGAGTCGATGAGGCGCGCACGGAAACCGTGGCCGCCGCCGCCCTCGAAGATCTTGAGGATGATCTTGTACACCGTGTCTGCGGCCATCTGCGGCAGCGCAGCGCGATCCGGCGTTGCACAAGGACCACCGAGACCGCGAGCGACACTGTTGAGGTGAATCTCCGCCGCTTCGTCTCCGGCCTCTCCGAAGAGCACCTGGACGGCGTCGTCCGACGACAGGACGATGTCCGCGGTGATCGGCTCACCGCCGACGGCGATGTACGTCACGGCGTACATCATGCAGTTGTCCATGTTGCCGCCGTAGTAGTTGTTGAAGTCGATCGTCGAGTCGTTGTCGACCCACTCGGACCACGTCGGGACGCCGTCCGGGTTGATGTCGCCGAGGCCGATGAGGCCGGTACTCGCGGCAGCGCCGTTGAAGTCGGTCTCGACCTGGTCACCGGCGACCGGATCGATCTGCGTCTCGATGAGGTCGAATCCGTCCGTCAGGTAGTCCTTCTGCATCTCCTCGGGCGGGGGAGCCGCGCCGAAGGGCTGCTCGAAGGGGCCGAGGAGAAGCCAGCCGTTGATGTACGTGAGGTCGTCGCTGATGCCGTCCGGAGCGTTTGCCTCGATGGTCGCGCCCGGGGCGCTGACGTCGTCAACGCCGAACGGGCCCGTAGCCGTTTCGGTGACGGTGATCTCCTGCGCACCACCGCCTTCCTGTGAAATCGTCACGGAGATCGGGCCTTCCGAAGTCGGGGGGCACGTGGCCGGGTCACCGGGGTTCGACGACGAGCGCTGCGGAAGCTGCGCCGCCGCACCACTGATGAGCGGGTCGGCGAAGACACCGTGCGCACAGCCGATCGAGCCGTTCGCGCCGCCACACGCGAGCGTCAGGTATTCGGCTTCGTCCGGAATCTCGATCTGCATGAACTCGCCCTGGTTCGCGTTGAGCGGACCGACCTTGACCGAGCCGAGAATCTCTTCGCCGTCGCTGACGATCGCGTAGAGATTGATCACGCCACCGCAGCGGTCCATTCCGGCGTAGCTCGAGAAGAACTTGACCGCATCAGCACCGTGAACGTCGCGGATCGGTTCCAGGTTGAACGTGATTCCCGCCGAAGCGTGAACGCCGATCGCACGCTGGAAGTTGATACCACCCGAGGGGATGTCGTTGCAGTTCTTGTCGATGTCGTGGGTCGCATCCTTGATGATGTGGTTCCACGTATCGCCCGTCGCATCACCACCGTCGAACTGGAACTCCACTTCCTCGGTGTTGATCTTCATGTTGGCGGTGTCGATGATGAACACCGAGTTGATGTACTCGGAGACGTCCGGATCGACCGCCTGCGGATTCTCCGTCGTGTTCTGAATGTTGCGGTTGTCGTGCTGAGGCTGGTAGGTGCCCGTGTCGGAGCTGATTCCGCCCCACTGCGGGTCACCCGAACCGAGCGTCCCGTCACCACCCGTGACGAACTCGCCCATCAGAACCTGCGCCGAAGCGCCGGTCGTCCAAAAGAACATTGCCCAAATACTCGCGGTCACCGCCACGAGGGCAGCGAGGGCAGTCCGGCAAAGCCGGCCGCGACGTGCGTTCAGAGAACGCGAGGATGACGATCGCATCGTGTTCCTCCCTATGGATGCCGACGAAGGCGGGATAGCTCCCGCCCGAAAACTCCTTCATTCACCATCGAGGGACGACGAGAAACGACGCTGAACGAAAACGTCAGACTTCACCCGCGTAAGACGTCTCGCGCGCATACGGATCGACGGCCGTTCCTGAGACGACCAACCGGCGCACTCGCTTATTTCAGCTTTCGCGTTTCTCGAAGATCCCCCGTGTCGAGACGGCGACGGAGCACCCGAGCTCTCCGTTCGACGGTCCGACACAGGCGATTACCCTAGGCCTCCGATTGTCCCCAACAGCCTGCGAATCGGCAACCGTTTCCGGGCACTTTCTCTGGCTTTGGTCGTACGGAAAGCTGGCGTCGGGAGCCTGTGGACCCGACGGACCGCTCCGATTAGTCTCTCGTTGTTCGTGATCGAGCGAACTTCTCCTGAACTCACCGAGGAATATTCCATGCGCCATATCTCGCTGATCACCGTCTGTCTCGTCTTCGTGCCGAGTCTCGCCGCCTGCCAGGTGACCGGCGGGTCCCTGAAGCGGGAGGATCTTCGGCGCAGCATCGAGGGCGACTATCGCGTCCACCTCGGTGCGCTCTTCGATCACTTCCACGCCAATCCCGAGCTCTCGCTCGTCGAGCACGAGACGGCCAAGCGACTCGCGAAGGAGCTGCGCGATGCGGGCTTCGAGGTGACCGAGGGAGTCGGCGGCACCGGCATCGTCGCCCTGCTTCGCAACGGCGAGGGACCCCTCGTCATGATGCGCGCCGACATGGACGGTCTGCCGATCGAGGAGGCGACCGGGCTGCCGAACGCGTCAAAGGCCAAGCAGAAGAGTCCGATCACCGGGCAGATGGTCTCGGTGATGCACGCGTGCGGCCACGACGTTCACATGACGGCGCTCGTCGGTACCGCGCGACGCATGGTGGCTCTGCGTAATCAGTGGCAGGGGACCGTGATGCTGATCGGTCAGCCGGCCGAGGAGCGCGTGCTCGGCGCGAAGGCGATGAAGGCCGACCGACTCTGGGAGCGATTCGGCAAGCCCGACTACGCGATGGCGCTCCACGTCTCGTCGCGACGCGAAGCCGGGAAGATCCATGTCGCCGAGGGGGCGGCTTATGCGGGGGCCGACAGCGTCGACATCACGATCCATGGCGTCGGTGCGCACGGAGCATCGCCACACCGCGGAAAGGACCCGATCGTCCTCGGTGCGCAGATCGTCTTGGCGCTCCAAACTCTCGTCGCGCGTGAGTTGCCACCGCGCGACGCAGGTGTCGTCACGGTCGGCTCGTTTCACGCGGGGACCAAACACAACATCATCTCCGACAAGGCGGTCTTGCAGCTGACCGTGCGCAACACGAGCCTCGCGACGCGCAAGGTTCTCCTCGAGGGGATCAAGCGCATCGCGAAGAACATGGGACGTGTCGCCGGCTTGCCCGACGAAAAGCTGCCCGAGGTCGAGGTCACGGAGTCGACGCCGCCGACGGTCAACGACACCGCGCTCGCTCGTCGCTTGAAGGCGCTCTGGAAGCGCAAGATGGGAGAGGACGCGATCGTCGAGAAGGCCGGCAAGGGAATGGGCGCCGAGGACTTCACGTTCTTCACGACCGATCCGCCGATTCCGAGCGTCTACTTCCAGGTGGGGGGGACGCCGAGAGAGGACTTCTCGCGCGAACGTCGGGGCGGCCCGCTCGTCCCTTCGCATCACTCGCCGATCTTCAAGATCTCGCCGAAGCCGGCCGTGACGAGTGGTGTCGAGGCGACCGTCTGGGCGATGCTCGAGCTTCTCGCCGAGAAGACGTAGCGACTCAGCGGTCGGTCTTTTTCGAGCTCTTGCCTCGCTTCGCACCCCGCTTGCGCAGGAGCTCGGCGATCATCGGTTTTGCCTCCGCGATGCGTTTTTCGTCGACCTCGATGTCGAAGATGTCCTCGATGAGCTCGATTCCTTCCTCATCGAGCTTCGTCAGCGCCGTGTCGAGGGGTGTGACACCGTCCAGATTCGCGAGGTTGACGTCAGCGCCCGCTTCGATGAGGAACTCGACCGTGCGAGTTTGCCCGAGCGCTGCGGCCCAACCGAGCGCGGTCGTGCCGAAGACGTCTCGTGCGTCTACGCTCGTACCGCCGTCGATGAGCTTTTCGAGAGCGTCGACGTGTCCTTGTCGCGCGGAAGCCCAAACGTTGGCGGCAGGCTCGACGTCTTCGTCTTCGTCCTCGTCTTCGTCTTCGTCTTCCTCGTCGGTTTCGCGAGCCGGGATGAGTGGC
>CAYZGY010000399.1:0-7378 GCA_964478085.1 uncultured Planctomycetia bacterium | reverse complement strand
AAGTCGCCAAGAAGGGGGAGAAGCCGAAGCCCAACCCGAAGCCCAAGCCCAAGCCTCCGGTGAAGAAGCGCCTGACGAGACTGCAGAAGCTTCGTCTCGAGTACGAAAAGCGCAAGCAAGAAGAGAGCGTCGAGACGACGCCGGAGAAGTAAAGCGATGATGAAGACACGCTTCCCGAACGACGATCGAATTCTCCCGCTCGTCATGCTTCTCGTCGCGAGCACTTCGGTTCTCCGCGCAGAAGCTCCGACGAGCATCGCGGTCTACCCGAAGGACATCCGGTTGAACACGCTGCGCGATCGCCAGTCGATCATCGTACAAGCGACCTTCGCGAGCGGCGTCACACGGGACGTCACCCAGGACGCGAAGCTCGCTCTTGGAGACGCGACCCTCGTCAAGCAGTCGGGGAACAGGTTCCACCCGGCGAAGGACGGGAAGACCGAGCTGACGGTCGAGTTCGGTGGCAAGAAGGTCGTTCTGCCGATTGAAGTCGTCGACGCGACGAAGGAGCGCCCGATCAGCTTCAAGCTCGACGTCATGCCCGTCTTCATGAAGTCGGGCTGCAACAGCGGCTCCTGCCACGGCGCCGCTCGCGGGAAAGACGGGTTTCACCTCTCACTCTTCGGCTACGATCCCGACGGCGACTACGACGGAATCACACGCCAGATCAACGGACGACGTGTCAATCTCGCCTTCGTCCACAACAGCCTCCTCCTGGAGAAGGGCGCAGGGCGCGTGACGCACACGGGCGGGAAGCGATTCGACGACAAAAGCGAGCTTTATGCGATCACCGCGCGCTGGATCGAAGCGGGCGCACCGAAAGACCCGAAGGAGATCGCGACGCCTGTCTCCCTCGAGCTTTATCCTCCGAATGCCGTCCTCGACGGCGACGGCTCGACGCAACGGCTCACGGTGCGTGCCAAGTACTCGGACGGAACCGATCGTGACGTCACCTCACTCGCCCTCTTTCTCTCGAACAACGAGAACTCCGCAGTCGTCTCCGACGACGGCCTCGTGACAGCCAAGAGCCGCGGGGAAGCGTTCGTGATGGCGCGGTTCGCGACGTTCACGGTCGGCAGTCACTTCATCGTGCTTCCGAAAGGACTCGAGTTCTCGTTCCCCGAGACGAAGGCGAACAACTACGTCGACGAGCTCGTCTACGGCAAGCTCAAGAAGCTGCGCGTCGCGCCGTCGGAGCTCTCGAGCGACGAGGTCTTTCTCCGCCGTGCCTTCCTCGACATCGCCGGTGTTCTCCCGAGCGCCGAAGATCATCGAAAGTTCGTCGAGAACAAGGACCCGAAGAAACGCGAGGCGCTCGTCGACGAGCTTCTCGGGCGTAAGGAGTTCGTCGAGCTCTGGGTAATGAAGTGGGCGGAGCTCCTGCAGATTCGCTCGACGCGCCAAGTGAGCTACAAGGCGATGCTGCTCTACTTCAACTGGCTCCAAGAGCAGATCGCGAGCAACGTGCCGATGGACCAGATGGTTCGCGGACTGGTCGGCGCTCAAGGTGGCACGTTCAAGAGCCCGGCGACCAACTACTACCAGAACGAGTCGAATACGCTCAAGGTTGCCGAGAACGTCGCGCAGGTGTTCATGGGCATGCGCATTCAGTGCGCGCAGTGCCACAACCATCCCTTCGACCGCTGGACGCAAGACGACTACTACGGATTTGCAGCGTTCTTCTCGCAGATCGGACGTAAGCGCGCGGAAGACCCCCGCGAGACGATCGTCTTCAACAGCGGAGGAGGCGAAGTTCGCCATCCGGTCGGCCGGCGAGTCATGGCGCCGAAGTTTCTCGGCGGCGAAGTCCCCGACGTACGCGGCAAGGACCGTCGCGCGATCCTCGCAAAGTGGCTCGCTTCGCCCGAAAACCCGTTCTTCGCTCGCAATCTCGCGAACATCGTCTGGGCGCACTTCTTCGGTCGAGGAATCATCGACGAGGTCGACGACGTCCGCGTCAGCAATCCTCCCGTCAATCCCGAGCTGCTCGATGCGCTCGCCGCGAAGTTCACGGAGTACAACTACGACTTCAAGAAGCTCGTCCGCGACATCTGCACGTCACGCACCTACCAGCTCGCGACCCAGACGAACGAGAGCAACCAAGACGACCTGACGAACTTCTCGCACTCGACACTTCGACGCATCCGCGCAGAGGTGCTTCTCGATTGCATCAGCCAGGTCACCGAGACGCAGAACAAGTTCCGCGGCCTGCCGCTCGGTGCACGAGCGGTGCAGATCGCCGACGGATCGACCTCGAACTACTTCCTCAACACCTTCGGGCGCGCACGCCGCGCTTCGGTGTGTGCCTGTGAAGTCAAGATGGAGCCGAACCTCTCGCAGGCGCTCCACCTGATGAACGGCAGCACGGTCGCCCAGAAGATTCGTCAAGGGAAGCTGATCCCCCGTCGGCTTCAAGAGAAGAAGACACCGCACCAAATCATCGAAGAGCTCTACCTCCGCTGCTTCTCGCGTCGACCGACCGAATCCGAGCTCAAAACCCTCGACGGATACCTCAACGAGAAGGGCGCGAAGATCACGCTCGTTCTCGAAGACATCTTCTGGTCGATCCTCAACTCCCGCGAATTCCTCTTCAATCACTGATCGTAACGATGCGCTCGCGAAACCTGATTCTTCGTTCACTCTTTGTCCCTCTGCTCGCTTTGTCGGTCACGCACACGGATGCGTTCGCCGACGATAAGAAGAGCGACTCGAAAGCGAAAGCTCGTACGACGTACGACGAGCACATCGTGCCGCTCTTCGAGCGCAAGTGCTTCGGGTGTCACAATCCCGACAAGCGCAAAGGCGGCCTGGCTCTGAACACCTACTCGCTCCTCTTCGAAGGAGGAAGCTCGGGCGTGGTGATCAAGCCGGGTGACGTCGACGGAAGCCGGCTCTGGCTCCTCGTCGATCATCAAGAAGAGCCGCACATGCCTCCTCGCGGTGGCAAGCTCTCCGATGCGGACCTCGCGGTGATCAGCAAGTGGATCGAGCAGGGCGCTGCGGAGAACAAGAGCAGCAAGGTCAAGCTGCCCGACAAGCCAAAGCTCGACCTCGCCGCGGGAGCGAATCCGAACGCTCGTCCCGAAGGTCCCCCACCGATGCCGCGCGGGCTGAGTCTCGACCCGGTCGCACGATCGAAGCGAACCACCGCCGTGACAGCGATCGCGAGCAATCCGTGGTCTTCCTTAATCGCGGTCTCGGGTCAGCGGCAGGTGCTTCTCTACGACGCCGTGACGGCTGAGCTCGCCGGCGTGCTGCCGTTTCCCGAAGGCATCCCGCACGTCCTCAAGTTCAGTCGCAACGGCGCGATTCTTCTCGCTGGTGGCGGCCGCGCCGCTCACTCGGGGCGCGTTGTCCTGTGGAACGTTCGAAGCGGCGAGCGTCTCACGGTCCTCGGTGGCCAGTTCGACACGATTCTCGCTGCCGACATCACGGCTGATCACGAGTACGTCGCGCTCGGCGGCCCGAGCAAGATGATTTGCATCTACCGAACGAGTGACGGGGAGCTCATTCGTGAAATCAAGAAGCACACCGACTGGATCTACACCATGGAGTTCAGCCCCGATGGCGTTCTCCTCGCGACAGCGGATCGTGCGGGTGGAATGCACGTTTGGGAGACCTTCAGCGGCCGCGAGTATCTCAACCTTCGTGGACACGCGGATGCCGTCACGGACCTGAGCTGGCGACTCGACTCGAACGCGCTCGTCAGCTCCAGCGAGGATCAGACCGTGCGTCTCTGGGAGCTCGAGAACGGGCGTCAGATCAAGCGCTGGAACGCTCATTCGGGCGGAACGCTCTCCGTCGAGTTCGGCAGGGACGGCAAGATCGCCACCGCAGGGCGCGATCGACGCACGAGACTCTGGGACCAGAACGGAAAGAAGCTGCGCGACTTCGAGGCCTTCACCGATCTCGCGCTCGAGACGACCATCGTCAGCGAGTCGGATCGCGTCGTCGCGGGAGGCTGGAACGGCGAGGTCTGGGTCTGGAACGCGAAGGACGGCAAGCGCACCGCGAGCCTCTCGACGAATCCGGAATCGCTCGACGTGCTGCTCGCGGCCTCGCAGTCGACTCTCAAAGGCGCGAAGTCGAAACACGATGAGATCGCAGCTCGCGTCGCCCAGGTGACCGCAAAGCTCGAGAAGCTCCGAGGCGAGGTCTCACAAGCGAATCTGGTCCTCGAGGAGCTCCAGACGATCGCGACTTCCGAAACGAAGGAGCGCGAAGGCGCCGTACGAGCTGCCGAGGAGCTCAACAAGAAGCTTCAAGCCGCGCTCCAAGCCGCCCAAGAGAAAGGGCAGAGCTACGCCGAGCTGACAAAAGCCGGCACAGCCGACGGAAAGACGATCAAGGCGGCCAAGGAAGCGCTCGACAAGCTCGAGGAGACGGCGAGCCAGCACGCAGCAGCACTCGCGGAGGCGCTCCGAAACAAGAGTCGATTCGGCCGCAATCTGCGAGACACCACGCGCAAGATCCAAGGGCTCGAGCTGAAAGCGAAGAGTTCCGGCGCGCCGATTCCTGGTCTCTCGAAAAGCCTCGCCGCCGATCAGAAGTCACTCACGACCCTCGCCGGTCAACTTTCGACCGCGCAGACAGGCGTCGCCAGGTGGACGGCCGCGGTCGGCGTACGCGACTCGCTCGCCGCCATCGCCAAGGAGAGCGAATCGCGCCGAGAGCTGCTCGCGTCTCTCACAGCCGCGCAGGCCGAGCTCCAGTCTCTGACGGACCGATACTCGAAGACGATGAAGGATGCGGCCACTGCTTTTTCCCAGCGCGCACCGGACGCCGAAACGACAAAGAAGGCGTACGACGACGCGGTCGGCCGAATCTTCAAGGAAGGTGGAGCCGCGAAGAACGCCGATTTCGATGCGGTCGAGAAAGCTGCTGTGAAGTACGCGAAGGCCCAGGAAGAGGCTGCCGTCGCCATCGAATCCGGATTGGCACTCATCAAGGATGCTCGGCCGATCCTCGCAGAGATCACGAACGCGCAGAAATCGGTCGCTGAGCTCGAGTCCGAGATGAAAGCGATCGTCCAGCGCCTCGAGCTCTCACGAAAGACTTGGCGCGACTGGACCTCGAAGTACGAGACGGCTTCGAAGCCGAAAGCTGCCGCGTCGAAAGATCTCGCGGCGAAGTAGTCTCTACTGCTCTTCGGGAACTGGCTCGGCCTCGACGACGGGCACCCCCTCCACGACCGGCACGGCCTCGACAGCTACCGCGTCCACCTCTTGGATGCCGTTGACCTTCGATTCGATGAGCGCATCGAGCTCGTCCCGCGCTGAGACCTTCAGGAAAGACTGGAGCTGATTCGATAGCACCTTCTCCGAAGTGGCCTTCTTGCTCTCACGCCACTTCGCGAGGTAGGCCTTGTGCTCGAGGTGCTTGACGGTGATCGCGAGCGTGCTGCTCGAGTCGCGTGTCGAGGCGAGAGCGCCTCACTCAGCCCTGCGACGTCCTGCATCTTCCGGAAGAGCGTGACGGCTTGCTCGAAAGCGGTCGCAACACCGCAAACTCTCGACCACGTTCCCTTTCGCGGCGTGCAGCTCGGCGATCACAAGGAGCGCGTCGGCCGCGACCTGGAGAACCTCGACAAGGTTGATCCGCCGGTTCATGAGCTGCAAGCACTGCGTCACCTTCTCGAAGTCCCTCGAGTGCGCGAGCGCCTTCGCGAACAAAATGTACGCGGAACCCGAAACCAATCGTACTTCCTGGTCCGTCTCGACGAGGCAAAGAGGCGCGAGCCTCGAGTACGCCTCGCGGAAGTTTCCGACGTCCAGAAGAAGCTCCGCCAGCTCCGAGACGAGCTCGGCCAGAGCTGGCTCCCCTCGGGATCGACCAGCGCGAGAACCTGCCGATAGAGATCGATCGCATCGGTCGGGCGCCCCCTTTGCCGAGAGTTCCCGGGCCGCCTTCGTTCCGTGCTCGATCGCCTTGGCTTGATCCGTACTTCGGAGGAAGTGGTACGCGAGCGTCCTGGGATTCTGCTCGCCGATGGAGCGGTAGTACTCCTCTTAGACCGTCCCGGCCGAGGTGTGAATCGCCGCGCGGCGCCCCTCGAGAATTCGCTGGTAAAGAAGATCGCGCGCACTCGAGTGAACGAACGAATACAGCTCGCCCGGATCACCCTCGACCTTCTGCTCGAGAATCTTCTCCTTGCGTAGAACCCGTACGGCCTCGTCGAGAGACTCTTCCGAGACACCTGCGAGTCGACGGGCGACCGGAAGCTCGGCCGTGTGCCCGAGACTCGCGAACGCCACCGCGAGGCTGAGCGCATGCCGAGGCAGTCTCTCGATGCGTGCCTCGAGCTGGATGCGCATCTTTCCGGGAATCGACTAACCGTCGATGTCACCGAAGACCGTCCATCCGCTCCCTGTCCGACGAACTCTTCTCTTGCCGAGCAGTGACTCGAAGATGTCGGCGAGAATCTCTGGATTGCCGTCGCTCTCCGTGAAGATCTTCTCGAGAAACGGCTCGGAGAAGTCACACGGGTCGAATGTCGAGCGCACGAGCCGCATAGCGTCTTCGCGCTGAAGGCGCTCGACTTTGAGCTCGAGAATCGATCGGCGGAAGAGGCTCGACGCGTAGAGCTCCTCGAACAGGCTTCCCTCCGTATCGCCGTAGTCGAGCGCCGTGCACACGACGAGGATGTGGGCGTCGGGAAACTTCCCGCTACTCAGGACTTCGACGAGCTGATCCATCACGCCGATCATGAGCTCGTCACCGAGGTGAACGTGCTGTAGGCACACGAGCAACGAGCTGCGTTGACTGACGGACGCGAGGCCACGTGCCACCGCCAACGTGCCCTTCTCGACGGCTCCCTTGCGGAATCTCTTCGACGTGCCGATCGCCTGCTTCCGTAACTCCTCCGCCTCGAGAAGGTACTCTGGCGCGTTGCGCGTGTTCGCGGGCCCTTCGAGTCGCCAGAGCATGTCAACGATCCGATCGAAGGCTCCGTGCTTCTGCGATCGACTCTTCCGGCAGTCGATGTCGACGTGGAACGCGCCGCGTGTTTGGGCCTGGTGCGCCAGACGTTGCAGAAGGTGTCGCTTGCCGAGCCCCTTCTCGCCACGAAGGATCACGCAACGCCCGGTGGGCACGGTCGTCGGCTCGAGATCGCGGACCTGGGCGATCTCGATATCCGAGAGATCACTCAGCTGCTCGCCGACGTCGAATCCGAGATCCTTCGCGTTCGAGGCGCTGACGAAGAGCGATCGAAGTCGCGTCAGCTCGGTCTCTCGACCACCACGACGAACGCAGCCGAGGTAGCTCTCCCGCGTCTCTCGGTCTTCGAGCGGAAACGAGAGGCCCATGCGCTGATTGAGATCGTGGATCAGCTCGAAAGCGTTCTGATACCGGTCGGATGGATTCTTCTCCATCAACC
>CAYZGY010000398.1:0-7382 GCA_964478085.1 uncultured Planctomycetia bacterium | reverse complement strand
AAAGACGATGTAGCCAAAGACGATGTAGCCGAAGACGATGTAGCCAAAGACGATGTAGCCGAAGACGATGCGGAACGCGAGCGGAAGCGCCGCCGCCCGCGAGCCAAGGAGTCGGCGATCCTCTACATTACCGACCGAGGCGAGCTGGCAGCCCGTCTCGGCACGCTGGATCTCGGAGCCCGTGCGGGCCTCGATCTCGGTGACGCGGCACGTGACCGCGCGGCCGCTTTGCTCGACACCTCGTTCGCGAAGCTCGGAGTCGCCTCGGGCGCGGAGATGGACTCGGCGGACCTCGCTCGACGCCTCGCGGAGGACGGCGCGGAGGTCTTCCTGATCCTCGATCGCGACAGCTTCCACGCGGGCGACGACTACGCCGCGATTCGTGCACGCATGCACGCGTTCCGTTCGATCGAGACAGGCGTCCCGGCCGCGCGCACGACGCTGGGCGGAATCTCGGGAACGGTCGACCGACGCGGGGTCGTTCGCAACCATTCGCGCCGGCTCCAGGGTAGGGAATGGGCGAACGCGAGCCCGCTCGCGGTACGAGACCTCGAGGCCGACTCGACGATCTACGTGCGCTTCGGCTGGTGGCTCGGACCGGTCAGCGGCGGTTGGGCCGTCGGGCTCATCGTCGCTCTGCTCGGTCGCGCGGCGAGCCTCGCGAGCACCGAACGTTCCTCCCGGTCTTCGAAGGAAGACGAACGCCCGAGTGCGCCTTCACGAAACGACCAACCCGTCGAAGGCTAGGCTCATCCCGTCGGGCAGTTTCGGATCGAGCTCTGCGTGCATCACGTCGTGCGTCATGTGCGTGAACCACGTGCGCTTCGCGCCGATACGCCGCGCCGCCTCGACGGCCTCGTCGACGCAAAAATGCGTCGGGTGAGGTTGGTAGCGCAGTAGGTCCAGAACGATCACGTCGAGCGACTCGAGCAGCGGCCAGGTTTCGTCGGGGATACGCGAAACATCGGTGCAGTACGCGAGTGGGAGCGGACCCGGTTGCACGGACGCGATCTCGCCCCGCTCGTCGAGCGCCTCGATGCGGAAACCGACGATCGGGAGCTTTCCGTGGTAGAGCCGTACCGGCGTAAATCGGAGACCGAAAAGATCGATCGGCTGCTCGGGCTCGATGTGATGCGCGATGAGCTTCGCGACGTAGGAGACGTTGACGTTGAGCTCGGGCGCGAAGATATGTCGGTAGACGCGGCCGAGG
Organism: uncultured Planctomycetia bacterium; assembly: GCA_964478085.1. Taxonomy (GTDB): domain Bacteria; phylum Planctomycetota; class UBA8108; order UBA8108; family UBA8108; genus CAYMLL01. The sequence continues at coordinate 6,172 of CAYZGY010000398.1, read as the reverse complement.
AACTCGATCGTCGGCGGTTCGGCGTAGATGTCGATCGTGGACTTCATCACCGAGTTGTATCGTCTGACATCGTCGAGGCCGAAGGTGTGGTCGAAGTGATCGTGCGTGAAGAGAATCGCGTCGCAACGCGCGATGCGCTCGCGCAGGACTTGCGTGCGGAAATCGGGCGACGTGTCGATGACGACGACGCGGTCGTCGCCCTCGGCATCGCGGAAGCGCAGGCAGGCGCTCGGACGGAGGCGCTGGTCGCGCGGGTCGTCCGACGTGCAAATCTCGCAGTCGCAGCCGATAATCGGCACACCGGCGGACGTGCCCGATCCGAGGAAGACGAGCTCGACGTCGCTGACGCTCACCGCGAACGCCCTCTTGGAGTATTCACCGCGACTCGCCTCTCTGATCCACCAGATGAAGAAATCCCGTCAGGGTCCGCGACTCTCCCGGCTCGAGATCGGGAAAGACCGGATCGGAGTGGATGCACGGGACGGGCGGGTTCTGCCAAGCCTTCGCGAGCTCCCACTCGGTGACGATCGCGCGCTCACCGTCGGCGGAGCGAACTGCAGCGGTCGCTTCCTGGACGGTCTTGTTCTCGGCGATCTGGGCGTTGAACGCCGGGGCGCCCTTGAGCATGACGCAGATCTGCGTGCGCAGGCCGGAGATTCGTTCCTTCGATCCGTTCTTCAGCTCGAGAGTCATCTCGACACGCTCCCCCACGACACGTGCCGTCGCAGCAAATTCGACGCCGTTCGGAAGCTTGCGCGTCGAACGAATCACGCCGCCTTCGCGCCCGGCCGGATCACCCTCGCGGGTCCAGTCGAACGACTCGAGCACGATCTTCCGCTTGTCCCAGTAGGTCGGAATGTGCGTGTGCGCGAGGTAGAGAAGCTCGCGGCCCGACGCGGGGTTCCACCAGATCGCCTCGGGCAGATCGACGACGACGTAGCCGGCGTCCTTGCCGGGAAGGAAGACGCTGAACTTCGTGTCGCGATGCGGATCGATCGCGCCCTCCAGAAAGCCGATGCGAGGATGACGACCGCCGGGGTACGGCAGGATGCGCAGACCGAGGTCGTCGATGAACTCCGGACGGTTTTCAGGGAGCACGTCGTGCTCCTCGAGGTACCGCTGCGCCTTCGTGACGTCGCAGCCGAGCGCCGACGCGACCTCTTCGACGTCGTAACGATGGTGCCAGACCATGTTCTCGAGCCAGTATCGCAGCTCGAGAGTCTCGGAGTCCTCACCAGACGTAGGGGCTCCTGTGCAGCCGATCGACGCGAGGCAGAAAATCGCCCAGCTGACCGCAACCGAGTACCGGAGCACGTTATTTCTGCTCTTCTGCGAGGTTCTCACCGTTTTTTTACTACCCAATCTTCCAATAACTCGTTCAGGCTAATCTATCGACAACCGACGTCAAGAGTACGTATCTCGCTCGCTCGCGCGACGGACCGGTAAGGTAGTGAAGCTCTCATGTTACGTCGACCCGCCGAGGCCGTCCGCCTCGCGATTCTCCTCGCCTGCGTTGCGGTCCCCCTCGGTTCTCAGGAGCCAGGTGCTCAGGAAGCAGGCAGGCACGAGGAGCAACCTGCCCTCACGGGCGATCTCCGTCGCGGAACCCACAGCGCACTCTGGCCGTTCTACAGCCGGGAAGACTACGAGGACGGCAGCCATCGCCATTCCTCGTTCTTCGGTCTCTACCGCAACGAACGGCTCACGAACGGTGACTATCGCCATCGACTGATCCCGTTCTACGAATCGGTCGCTGCCGACAGCGGGAGGGATCGACGCCTCTCGATCTACCCGCTCCTCTACTTCGGGCGCGAGAGCCCCCATGCGAGCTACGACCTCGCCTTGCCGCTCTTCGCGAATTGGGCGGACGAGCTTGGCGAGGACACGCTGCTCTGGCCGTTCGCTCACGTCGCGTCGAGCAAGGGGAGCGAGCCCTATCGATTCATCCCGACACTCTTCTCGCACGGCGATTGGGTCGGTGGATCGGCGCAGCGGCTCGGGCTGCCGTACGTGCTCGACGTCTTCGAGCGACTCGAGAGCGATCAGCAGAGCTCGTGGACCGCGGGCGTCATCGCTCCGTGGGGACCGCCGACGCGGTTCGGGCTCTCGATCGCGAAAGGACACTCGTCGAAGACGACCGACGCCTGGCATTCGCACGTCTTCCCCTTCTACTACGCTGGGGAAGGTGGAAACGAAGATGGCACCTACTACGTGCAAACGCCCCTCTTCGGCAGGTGGAGGTCGTCGAAGGACACGAACGGCTACTCGATCCCCGCGCTCCTGAGCTGGTGGTGGTCGGGCGAGGAGAGTCACGGCGCGCACGTGCTCTTCCCGCTGATCATGAATCGCGCGAACAAGAGCGAAGAGGCGCATCGCGTGCTGCCGTTCTACGCGGTTGAGCGACGGACGGACGGATCACGTTCCGATCTCTACCTCCCCTTCGCGCTCTCACGCTTTCGATCGGGCACGGCGGGCACGGCGACCGACGTCCTGTGGCCGCTCTTTCATTCGTCCGAGAGCGAATCCGAACGTGCGACACGTGTTCTCCCCTTTTACGACCGTCACGAGGACGACGAAGGCGACTCGCTCGGAGTCGGAGGATTTCTCTACCGGCGTCATCGCAACGTCGCCGAGGATCGCACGTCGCACTGGTATCTCTTCCCACTCGGGCTCCGAGAGACGAGCAAGACGGGATACGTCAACTGGGCGCTGCCGTTCTACCTCGACGCCCGGAGCGAAACCGAAACGCACCGCTCGACGAACAGGCTCTACGGGCCGTTGTATTTCTCGCGCGAAGAGGACGAGCTCTCACCGGGCGGCGAGTGGGTACAGACTCGCAGCTGGAGGCACGCTTGGCCGTTCTACGGTCGGCATCGCTACCGCCCGCTCGACCGCGACATCGACATCGACATCCGGACGCACTGGATCCTCGCTCCCTTCTTCCGTCGACAGGAAACGCTCAGCGCACAGTCGAGCTACCCGAACAAGATCGTCACGAACGTGCCTTGGCCGATCGTCTGGCACGAATGGACGCGCGAGAGCTGGGATCTCGGAGTCTTCCCGTTTCTCTTCACGGGGAACAGCCCCGTGCGGTCGTACTTCCGCATCTACCCCGCGCTTTCGATCGAGCGGGGCCCTTGGGCCGAGCAGGGCTTTTTTAGTCGAACGAACGTCATCCAGTGGTTCGACGACGACGCGGAGTCGCGCCTGAGCATCGAGCCCTTCATCTTCGAGTGGCGACGAACGGAGCACCAGTCGGAGGTCCACGGGCCTCTCTGGATCTTCAGCTATCGCGACTCGGACGTTGACGGCTGGTTCCATCTGTTCCCGATCGGCTTCGGCTCCTGGGGAAAGCTGAGATCGGAGATCGGCGTCTTCCCGCTCTTCTACCACCGCGACTTCGATCAAGACGCGCTGACGCGCTGGACCCTTGGCCGCTTCCTCTTCGTGTGGAACTCGATGGAGAACGATCGCGAGTCGTACGACTCGGTCCTCTGGGAGGCGTTCGAGTACACGCGGTCGACGGCGGGAGATTACGACTTCCGCATCCTCCACCGGCTCTTCGTCAACCGCCAGGTGTCCGGTCAGGAGGAGCTGACGGTCAACCCGTTCTTCAGCGTCTCGAGCGACGCGCTGACGGGCGACAGCGCCCTCTCGATTCTCGGTTTCGTGTATCGAGAACGCGTCGAGGACGGCGTGACGAAGCGATCGATCTTCGGCATTCCGTTCTGAGAAGAGCTACCGAGGAAGGTAGTAGAAGTAGCCGTCTTCCGCGCCGACGAGCAGATCCGGGATCGAATTCTTGTTGAAATCGACGACCGTCGGGCTCGTCGTGTGCTTCGAGATGTTGCGATTCGCGAGCGGGCCCTTGTCCTCGAGGCGGTAGAGCGAATCACGTGCCCCTGCCTCGAGGTTCCGCATTCCGAGGTAGAGCGTCGCGTTGCTGCTGTTGACGAGGACGTCGAGCCGACCGTCGCTGTTCCAGTCGACGATGCAGAGCTTGCGACGACCGCTCTTTCCGGCGAGCCCGGCGTTGAGGCGAAGGGGTTTCGCGTCGGTGTCGACAAAGATTCGCTTCGGCGGGTTCAGGCGAAGCGGAAGGTTACCTCCCGGACGCTGTGATACGTCACGGTAGCGCTCGAAGAGCACGAGGTAACCCTCATGATCGAGCATGACGAGATCGTTCACCCCATCGCGATTGAAATCGACGACGACAGGCGTCGTGCGCCACTGCGTGACGAGCTGCTTGCCTCGCGGGTTCCACCAAAACCACGCGGGCTTCGGCGCCGCTCCCCGCCACTCGACCCGAATCGGTCTCGCGGCGGCGAGTCGCGGTGAGCCGCGCTCCCCGACATTGGGGTACCAGAGCACCTCGCCCCAAATCGAGTTGACGACGACGTCGCGAAGACCATCGTGATCCCAGTCGGCCACCGTCAGCGTCGTGTAGCCCCACTTCGCCTCGGCCGGGCCTTGGATCGAACCGTTGTAGCCCGCTTGAATGCGAATCGTTCGTCCGTCGGCGGAAAGCAGCTTCGGTGCGGCCCACTTCGGTCGCGCGGCGCCGTCGAGGTTCTCGATGAACGCGATGTAGCCCGCGGTGTTGCCGCAGATGAGATCGTCGTCGCCATCGTCGTCCCAATCGACGCCGCAGGGAGTCGAGAGCGCGCCGAATTTGAGCTCGTGAGCCTCCTGCTGGAAGAAACGTGGACGCGAGAAGCGATCGACGCCGCGCGCCGCCTCGCCGAAGTTCTCCATCCACGCGACGCGTCCGTCCTCCTGCCCAACGACGAGGTCGATGTCACCGTCACGATCCCAATCGACAGCCACCGGGACGATCATCTGGAGGTCCATCGCGATCGTCCCGTTACGGTCGCTCAGGAAGCTGCCCGCGGCGAAGCGGGGCTTCGAACGTGTGCCGATGTTCTCGAACCAGGTGAGGCGGTCGAGAAACTCGCCGCAGATGATGTCGAGGTCTCCGTCCGAGTCGAAATCGGCGATGCAAGGAGATGGCCAGCCGAAGACCTCGAGGGGCTTTCCGGCGGCCTCGACGCGCACAGGCTCGTCGTAGCTGCCGTCGCCTCGCGAGCGGATCAGGTAGACGAACCCGCGCAGCGGACCACGCGTCCAGCGACCGCTCTCGTCGTAAGCGTCGTCCCAGCCGTACTCGGTCCAGTCGCCGACCGCGACGATGAGATCGAGGTCGCCGTCGCCTTCCCAGTCGACGTAGTGCCACTGGTTCGCGCGGAGCTTGCCCGGGTGGACCTTCGAGCTCGCGTAGATCTTCTTCGGCTTCGACAGTCCTTGCCGTCGAAAGTCGAGAAACTCGTTCGCTGGCGTGAGGACTCGAATCGGCTCGCCGAACTTGGCGTCGACGTTCGAGACACGGATGTTTCGATGCCCCCGCCCGATCTTCCGACCGGGCTTGAACACGGGCATCGACTGCTTCGGACCGTCGCTCGCATTCTCGAAGAAGTACGTGCCGTTGTAGGGACCGTCGGGGCAGCTGACGACGAGGTCCATGTCGCCGTCCCGGTCGTAGTCCATCGGAAGCGGCCACGCCCAGAGCCCGACGCCGAGGCCGACGACGAGGCCCGGGTGGTTGTAGAGCACGCGCTCGAGGTCTTGGGCAGGAGCGGATCGTTCGGCGAGAACGAGGAGGACGACACAAGCGAAACAAGAGAACTGTCGACGGACCATCAGCACAGACGCTCGCAAGAATGTCACTCAGTCGGAAATAATTCGCGCTCGTTTACGAAGCGAACGCAGAGTCGATGTGCTCGAGGTTCTTGCGCGCTCGGACGACGTCCGCATCTTCGACCGCCGCGATCTGCTCGAGCATCTCGATGTAGAGCTCGGGCAATTCGTGCTCCCTCGCGCCGGCGACGACGAGCGACTTGTACCAATCGAAAGGCTGCAGTCCCTCGTCGATATGCGATTCGACAGCTCGATAGGCAAAGGTCCGAAGTCCGCAATCTCCGCGCAAGACCTCGACTCGCTCGAATTCATAGCCTTCGCCCAATCCCTCGTGGGCGTGCAAGGTCGGAAGCTCGGTGTCGTCGATGCGCACGACCGCGCCGTAGACGACATCGGCTTCGCTCCCCGTCTCGATGAAATTCGTTTTCCCCGATCCGTCTCGTCCGCGCTTGTGAAAAGCGATGCGATGACGAGGCAG
>CAYZGY010000397.1:0-7395 GCA_964478085.1 uncultured Planctomycetia bacterium | reverse complement strand
GTGGATCGCGCGTGGTGGCGGTAGTGGGTTGCGTCGCAGAAAGCCGGCGAATCGCCACCTCTTCTTCCCTGGCACACGTAAGGGTTGCGACTTCGCCGAACGACGCACCACCAATGCTTGCACCGGCTCGGGGCGTGACAAATCGACAGTGGACACGTTGGCCTGTCAGCTTCGCTCGACGATGAGTTTCGACGATCGGGTCGAGCTCGCACGGCTCCTTCTGGATCGCCAAGCTCTGTGAGTGCCCAAAAAGCGGTTATACTCTCTTCGGGCGACCCGCCGTGCCCGGTACATCGTCGGCTCGGCTCACCTTGTTGGGCGCCTCGAAAGGACATACGATCACCGCGCATGAGCTGCTCTTTTCGAATCCTCCCTGCACTCGTCCTTGTCTCTGCGCTCTGGGGACCGATCGAGCTTCCGGCTGCCCCCGGTGCGCCGAACATAGTCCTGATCATCTCCGACGACCATGGGTGGACCGACTACGGCTTTCAGGGGCATCCCGATATCGAGACGCCGCAGCTCGATCGGTTGGCGACGCAGAGCGCCGTGTTTCCGCGCACTTATCTTTGCGCGAGTGTCTGTCGACCGTCCTTGGCATCGCTCATCACCGGGCTCTATCCACATGAGCACGGAATCACCGGCAACGACGTGGTCCTACCGAAGAACCGTTCTGGCGATTGGCGCCGGGCGAGGGACAAGGTATACCTCGCGAAGTGTGAAGAGCTCATCTCGAACATCGAGAAACACGCGACGCTGCCACGCCTACTCGCGAAGAAGGGCTACGTGAGCTTCCAGAGTGGAAAGTGGTGGGAAGGTCACTTCTCTCGCGGCGGCTTCACCGCAGGAATGACACACGGAGATCCGGCTCGCGGCGGACGGCACGGCGATGAAGGCCTGCGGATCGGGCGCAGGGGCATGAAGCCCGTCTTCGACTTCATCGACTCCGCCGGCGAGAAGCCGTTCTTCGTCTGGTACGCACCCTATCTCCCCCATTCACCGCACAATCCTCCCGCGCGCATCTTGAAGAAGTACAAGGCGGACGGCCGCCCCCTCGCCGTCGCTCGCTACTACGCGATGTGCGAGTGGTTCGACGAAACCTGCGGGCAGCTCCTCGATCACATCGAGACGCGGAATTTGACGCAGAACACCCTCGTCATGTAGATCGCCGACAAGGGTTGGACTCAGCGCACGAAACAGTCGAAAGTTCCCGACGGTTGGCACACGAGCTACGCTCCGCGCTCGAAACAGTCGCCGTTCGACGGCGGAATCCGCTCGCCGATGCTGCTTTGTTGGCCCGCCGTGGTCAAACCCGGACGCATCGAAGCGCTCGCGAGCAGCCTCGACATCGCACCCACCGTTCTTGCCGCGGCCGGCATTCGAAAGACAGCTGCGATGTCCGGTCTCGATCTGCTTCCGGTTTGCGCAGGTCAGTCGCTCAAGCGGAACGCCGTTTTCGGCGAGCTCTACGCTCACGACATCGCCGACATTCACCACCCGGACAAAACGCTGATGTACCGTTGGTGCATCTCGGGTCGATACAAGATCATCCGCCACTATCCCGGCGTGCTCCACCGCTACAAGACCGTCCTGACGCCGACAGAGACGTTCCCCCAACTCTACGACATTCGCAGGGATCCGTTCGAGAGGCGCAACCTTGCCGAGAGCATGCCCGACAAGGTTGCGGAGCTCAGCGAGAAGCTCGACAAGTTTCGGAAGTCGAGGACTCCGTGACGATTCGCCGTCACGCTCAGATACCGCAGGCCGTCTTCTCTGGACAGGTCCCGCCCTCGGGATCGAGATCGCAGCCCGGATAAGGCGCGTCGGGTGGCGGTCCTCCCGTGAACAGGTGATTGAGCAGGTAGACCGCGTCGGACAGATCGACACGCGGCGCGCCTGCGATCGGTCCGTCGTTGTTGATGTCGGCAGCTTCGTCACACGAGATCGGCGACCCGCCTGTGAAGAGGAAGTTCAGGATGTAGACCGAATCGGAGAGATCCGCGCGCCCGTCGTTGTTCGAATCACCGCGAAGAAACTTGAACTCGATGATCGATGGCTCGCCCACCGAGACCGCGACGTTGTCGAACGCGCGATAGAGACCATCCGAGGCTTGCAGAGAGAGGACGAACGTACCGAGGACGTCCGGCGTGAATGACGCCGATGACGTGTCTGCATCGACGATGCTCCCGTTCGTGAGCGCACTCGCCTCCGGCAAGCTGACGAATCGCCAGGAGAACGCGAGAGGCTGAGGGCTGCTGTCCGCGTCGTCGCTCGCGCTCGCGTCGAGAACGGCAGACTCTCCGAGCTCGATCGCGAGATCCCCGCCCGCGTGAGCGTTCGGAGGAACGTCCGTGCTGGCCGCACGAATCACGAGGTTGGACGAATCGGTCGTAGCGCCATCGTCTACGGTCAATCGAAGAAGGAACACGCCATCGACGTCCGGAGTAAAGGTGGCAGCAGACGAGCCTCGATCGACGATGTCCTCGCTGCGCAGAACACTCGACGGCGGCACGGCATCAAAGCTCCAACGGAAGGTGAGCACCTCCGGTCCATCATCCGGGTCTTCGCTGCCGGTTCCGTCAAGGGCGACGAGGTCTCCGGTGAGCACATCGCGATGTCGCCCCGCGTCCGCATTGGGAGGTGTGCTCGCCGAAGCTGTAATGGCGACACGAGAGATGTCCGAAAGCGTTCCGTTCGAAACCTCGAGGCGCAGTCGGTAGACACCGTCTTCGTCCGGCGTGAATAGGGGTTGCGGGTCGTCAGTCGCCGTAAGATCGCCATCCGAAAGCCCACTCGCCGCAGGCACGTCGACGAACGACCAAACGTAGCTCAACAAGCGCCCCTGCGGATCTCGGCTGTCGCTCGCGTCAAGCGCGACCGGAGCTCCCACGAGGGCGGTACCGTCCGAGCCAACGTCCGAACGAGGAGGCTGTTCGACACGTGTGTTGACGAAGAACGCCGCGACCGAGGTCCACTCGCTGACCTCACCGTGCTCATCCTCGGCTTGAACGATCCAGAAATACCAAGTGTCCTCGTCTAACGTCAGGGGAAGATCCCAGCCGGGGGAGCCGGTCTCCGTGCTCGCGACGGGTTTCGAGAGGAAGAAATCGCTGAAGAGGGCGAATCGGTAGATCACCATGTCGCCATCGGGGTCCTCGACCTCGAACACCGTCAGCGTCGGCGAACGCGAGCCGATCCAAGCTTCGCCCCCCGGATTCTCGATCGTGGGGACGGGAGGCGACTCGTTCGACGTGTCGATCGTGAAGTGGCCGTAAACCCAGGGGCTCTGAACCACGGAGTCATCCGACTGCGCGCGCCAGAAGTAACGAGTCTCGTCGGCAAGATCTGCGACGGTCCACGTCGTCGTATCGCCCGCTCCCTGGTCGAGAGCACCCGACGAACGGAGCGCGGGGCTGTCGAAGGTCGGCACGGTGTCGATCTCGAACCGGTAGGTGACGGTCTCCCCTTCCGGGTCCGCGGCGTTGTTGACGACCAGATTCACAGTGGTCACCGCGAGCTCGGAGCCGAGCGCGGGCTCTGCGATCTCCGGAACGGCCGGAGCCGCGTTTCCCGTATCGATCGAGAATGGAGCGAGCTCGGTCGCGGTCTCCGCGCCGTGCTCGTCCGTGACGACGGCCCGCCAGGAGTACTGCCCCTCGTCGAGGGCACCTTCGACCTCGATCGAAGTACGGCCGCTACGGCCCTCTTCGACGCCGTCGATCGTCGCGACGAGCTCATCGCCGGCAGAAGAGAAGATCTCGACGCGATACTCGAGCCGATCTCCGTCAATGTCGACACTGTTCGAGACCTCGAAGGTCGGATTGCGAGTGTCGAGCTGCGCACCGGCCGTAGGATAGCTCTGCACGAAGGCGCCGGGAGCATCGTTCGCGAGATTGACGAAGAAGCGACCGTAGACCCATTCGCTGAAGCTGTACCCGTCGGTCGACCGAACGCGCCAGTCGAACCACGCGTTATCGTCCAAATCGCCCGGCAATGACCACCCGACGAGGACGTCCTGGGGTTCCGCGTCGATGATCTCGGAAGCGATCGGCGCTCCGTGAGATCCGTCCGCGAAAACCTCGAACTCGTACGAGAACGAGCGCGGGTCGTCGGCCGTTCGACGGTACGCCAGCAGCTGCGGACGCAGTGTCGTGACCTCCTCCCCGTAGTCGGGCATGTAGATCTGCGGGATGATCGGCACGTTGCTGACTCGGGGATCGGTCCCCCCACCGAACTCCTCGCGATCCGACAGTCCGTCGTCGTCGAAGTCTCCAGATCCGTCACGTGCGAGAGTTCCGAAGTTCTACTCCTCCCAATCGTCGGCAATCCCGTCTCCGTCGGTGTCCGTTCGATCCGTCACCGAGACGGCCTCCTGAGAGATCACCTGCAAATCCATCGAGAAATCGAGCGTGATCTCTTCCTCGACGGGGCCGAAAGGGCCGCCACGCAGGATCGCGATCACGAAGTCCTGCTCACCGGCGGGTACCCAGCCCTCGCCGCTCGCCGAGACGAAGTTCGCGAGGTTGAGTACCGCTTCGTCGCCCGCCGCACCGTCGCCGACGACCGCCGAGACACCGTAGGTCGTATCGGCATGGGTCGCGTACACGATCCAACCGAGTGGATCGGCTCCAGCCTTGTCGGAGACATTGACGACGACTTGCTTCGCGTCGACCACGAACACGCTCGCGCTCGACGTCGTGACGGCGTGAAGCCCCTCCTCGGGCCAGACCTCAGCCCCGCCGCCGCCGAGCTCCGCACCGAGACGCACGTGGTACGTCGTCCCGGCAGACAACCCGTCGACACGAACGCGCTGAACCCCGACACTCGCAGAGGCATCACGGATCGCGTCGCGCCCTTCGACCACTTCGGGCGGAGAGCTCGCCTCGAGATCTCCCGTGATGATCGGACCGACGACGACCGACAGCCCCTCGGTGATGTCCACGGCTCCGGATTCATCAGCAAAGACTGCGATCGAAGGCACAGCCTCGGGAGTACCTTGACATATCGCAGAGAATCCCGTCGGCGAGACGACGACGATGCTCACATCGCGAATCACCACTTGCGCCGAGACGGGAGCCGAGAGAAAACCGATCGAGAGGATACAGAGCGCGAGTGGCAAGAGCCCCCGCGAAACTCGAGAACGCGGCATCGTTCTGCCTTCTCCGAGAATGGAATTCGTATCGATCTGCGGACTCTTCTGCATGGTGGGTTCCGATCTCATCACTTGATACGGATCGTCTTCTTCAGCGGCGCACCACGGCGACGTAGCAGCGTTTCTCCTCCGGTGAGGATGCGAATTCGGTGGACACCGGCGGCGTGCAATCGACGGGCGATCTCGAGGGCGCTGCCGTCACCATCGTCGATGAGGACGTAGACGTTTCGATGCTCGCGGTCGATCTGACGAATCACCGACGCCGCGATCGTGTTGCGCTCGAACTCCGCTCCGCGAATCACGCCCTTCGAGGTCGAGTCGGAAGCAGCGGATCGGGCCGCACGCTTCTCGGACCGAATCACTCGAATCCCGGGGAACTCCGTCGAGAGATCCGTCGGAAGCACTTCACTCTTGTCGAACTCGGCATCAGAAAACGGACTCGCCGCACGAGCATCGTCAACGTCGACGATCTCGACACTCGATTCGACGCGAGCCTCGCGCTCGAGCCGCTCCTTGACAAACTCGGGCAGTGAAAACCACAGCTGGCGAGACGCCGGAAAACGCTCCGCGAGAAGCCGAGAGGCACGGTCGTGCTCCGCAAAAACGAAGCGTGTCGTTCCACCACGGTCGGCGTCGGCCACCACGCCGACAGAGATTTGACCAGCGTCCGGAGAGAACCCTTCCGCCTCGGAGTCATCAGAAGCGCTCGGGACGGTGTCGACGTCGCTTCGTACGTCCACCAGCACCAGTGAGGGATTCGTCGTCACTACGGAGCGCAGCTGATCGTACGTGACGAACTGGAAGTCACGACGCCCCAAGCCTCGCTTCCCGCCACCGGGGTTTCCGAGCGCCGTCCAACGCTCGAAGCCCCCCTCGAGAAGCCGAGGACGTATGCCAGGCTTCGAGGCCAACTCCGCCATCGCACGACGAGTTCGAGTCACGTCGACTCCGTCGCCGCAGACGATCACGTCGCCGAGCGGTGGCAAACGCTTCCCCTGGACGACCGCTGCCGGAACATTGATCGCACCGGGAATGTGACCACGTCGAAAGGCGATGTTCTCGCGCACATCGATAATCGTCACGCGGTCCCCTGCGTCGAGCTGAGCCTTGAGCTCTTCGGCCGTGACCGCGAAGACCCGACTCGTCGCGATCGACGCGAAGACGAGAGCGACCAAGAGGAAACTGACTCGCGCGGGACGAGAGCCCTCTCGACGATCTTCGTTCGAGGAAAAGATTTGAAGAAACATGCCTTTCATTCTCCCGGTGTCCATTGAGAGATTTCTGTCTGCATATCGATCATCACGACGGCGATTCGCGGAATCGCGAAGTCCTCGCCAGAGAGGACGCCCTTCGTGACGGAAGCGGCTTGCCAACGCCCCGTGTAGACGTCGAGCATTCGAATTCCTCGCACGTTCTGAGGGCCGAGTTCAGCCACCAGACCGAATGCGGTGTAGTGATCGGGGAAGCAAGCGTAGCTGACCACGTTGGCACCTGCTTCGAGATCGATCGGCGAACAAGTCGCGCGTCCCAAATCGAGCACGTTCCCCTCTTCGAACTCGACCCAGACGAATTCCGTATCCGCGAGCCCGAAGTTCGTGCCCGTCGGAATGCCGGCTTGCCAAAGCAAGGTCTCTGTCGTCGGTGTCGGCGAGAACGCCGTGTATCTCGTGATCGAAGGCGCCGACGAACCCGCGTTCCATGCGGAGAGTAGCGCCTCGGCATCGACGAGCCCGTCGGCAAGACCGCTCGTGACGACGACGAAGTTGCGATTGTCGGCGACCGGCATGAGATTCGGCGCGTTCGCGATGTAGAGCTGCTCGGCGCCGCCTCGTCCCTGCTGCCAAACGATCCGTCCCGAAGCGAGCGTGGGCCAGTTCTTCTCCGAGTCGAGATTCGTCATCTGGATGCTGCCGGTTCGCGCGAGGTTCTTGATACGGATGTTGTTGACCAAGACACCGGCCGAGTCTTCCTGATAGACGACCCACGAGCCATTGATCGTGGGGCGAAGCTCGTTCTCGGGAGTGTTCGTGATCTGCGTCTCGACGCGACGGTGGAGATGGAATCCGTAGAGGTCGTTCTGACCGTTGCGCGAATCCGACCACACGACCCAGTCCTCGTAGACGGACGGATCGAACTGCCCGTGGAGATTCTCCGTCAGCCGCACCGAGACGTCACGCACCAGATCGTGCGCGTAAATCTCGCCGGCACCGGGGTCGCGGAAGTCTCTCCAAACGACGCGATTCTTG
>CAYZGY010000396.1:4418-7403 GCA_964478085.1 uncultured Planctomycetia bacterium | reverse complement strand
TCTCACGTTGCTCGCCGACGCGCTTGACGAGAGCGCCGTCGACGTAGTCGACGAAAGTGAACGTCCGCCCCCAAACGTAGGCGCCGGCGAAGATCGGATGACGACGGTCGAAGATCGTTCCTCGGCGACCGTGAAACCGGACTATAGCAAGACCATCCTGGTCATGGACGACGAGCCGCAAGTCCTCGCTCACCTCGGTCGCGCACTCGAGACGCTCGGACATCGCGCGCTCCCTGCGCGAGACGGGGCAGAGGCCGTCAGCGTCTATCGCGACGCGAAGTCGGAGGGAGTCATCGTCGATCTCGTCCTCCTCGATTTGACCGCTCCCGGGGGCCTCGGCAGGAAAGAAGCGATCCAAGAGCTTCTCTCGCTCGATCCCGATCTCGAGGAAATCGTCTCGAGCGGCTACTCGAACGATCCGATCCTCGCCAACCCGCGCGAGTACGGATTTCGACGCGTCCTGACGAAACCCTACCGCCTCGAGGAGCTTCGCCGGGCCGTGTCGGAGCTCGCAGCCGACGCAGAGTGAGCCGCGATCGTTGATGGCTACTCGGATTCTGCGTTAACCTGAGACGGACGAACTCGGGTCCACGACGAACACACCGGCACGAAAGGGAGCTGCCACCATGCCACGTCAACGCACGCGAAGAGATTTTCTCAAGAAGACTGCCGCGCTGGCCGGAGCTGTCGGAGGCTCCCAGCTGGTCGCCGCGCCCGCCTTTCTCAAGGACGCGAAGCCGAACTCTAAGCTCGGTGTCGCGGTCGTCGCCGCTGCAGGCATGGGACGGTACAGCGTCAACGCGTCGCTCAACGACCGCATCGTCTGCATGGCCGACGTCGACAACGGCAAGATGGCGGAAGGAATGAAGGCTGCCTCGCAAAAGGGTCAGCCACGCCCGAAGGCTTACCACGACTACCGCAAGATGCTCGACGAGTGTCACAAGGAGGTCGACGTCGTCCTCATCGCGACGCCGGACCACCACCACGCTCCCGCCGCGATCCGTGCGATCAAGCTCGACAAGCACGTCTTCGTTCAAAAGCCGATGGCTCACAACATCTACGAGTGCTACGCGCTCGCGAAGGCTGCGAAGAGACACAAAGTGCTGACGCAGATGGGCAATCAAGGACACTGCGGCGAGAACATCCGCCAAGTCTGCGAGCACATCTGGGCCGGCTCGATCGGAGACGTCACCGAGACGCACTCGATTCTCGGACGCAACTTCGGCGGAACAGGTGGACGACCGGAGTCGAAGCCGACACCGTCCGGACTTCACTGGGACGAGTGGCTCGGCCCGGCGGCGAAGCGCGACTACCACGGCGGACTCCATCCTTTCAGTTGGCGCTCGTGGCGACACTTCGGAACGGGAACGATCGGCGACATGGCTTGCCATAACGTCGACACGCTCTTCTGGGCACTCAAGATCGCCGAGGCGAAGACGTACACCGTCGAGTGCCTCAACAAGTCGGGCGGCAGTGAAGAGCGTTACACTCGCGACAATGTCGTGCGCTACGAGATTCCGCCTCGTGCCGGGATGCCGGCCGTGGAGGTTTACGTCTACGACCCCAAGAATCTCCGCCCCGCCGTCATGAAGGACGCCGAGCGCAAGCACAAGTTCGAGTTCCGCGAGTGCACCCTCTTCAACGGCAAGAAGGGACAGCTGCGAATCCAGGGGCACAGCGGCAGCTGGAACTTCCTCCCGACGTCGAAGAAGAGCGAGATCAAGACGCCGGAGAAAACCATCCCGCGCGCTCACGGCGGACCGATCGAGGACCTCTTCTGGGCGATCAAGAACGATGGCACGCCGTGCTCGAACTTCGTCGATTCTGCCACACCGCTGACGTCCTTCGTTCTGACGGGTCACCTCGCATCCCACGCGGGTGTCGGCAAGAAGCTCGAGTGGAACGTCGAGAAGATGGAGTGCACGAACATGCCCGAGATCAACCAGTTCGTGCGACGCGAGTATCGCAAGGGATGGGAGGTTTAGCGCGTACTATCAGCGCGATTCTGCTGATCGCTCCGAGCTGGTGCGTAGCGAACGAGCCGCCGGTGAGCGGGCTCGTCTTTTGGCTCGACGCGTCGGACCTCGACGCGAACGATGCGACGCCGAATCCCGAGCCCGCGACGCCGGTATCGTCTTGGACCGATCGTGTCGGCGGCATCACGCTCGAAAAGCACGTCGGCGCACCGATTCCCGAGCTCGGCCGAATCTCGACGGCAGAGCACGGTGATCTTCCCGCTGTTTTCTTCGACGGTGCAGCCTTCCTGCGCGCCGAAGTCGATTCTGACGCGTCTCCTTGGCTCGACGACTCGAGCGGATCGATCGTTCTCGTCTTCGATGCCGAGCACGCAGGCGAGGGCTACGCGTTCGAGGTCGGCGGCGGCGGCGCGATGGTCGGAACGCACATCTTCGAAGGTCACCCTTCGATCGCCGGCGGTCTCGGCATCCAGAGTCTCGGGGGGGCGTTCGGCAACAACTACTACTCGGGCACGCGAAGCGTTGCGGATGGCGACCTGCATCACGGGATCATCACCTCGGACGGCTCGAGCTGGAGCTTCTTCGTCGACGGCGAAGGTCCGCTCTCGACGGCCTCTCTCGCGGGGTCGAACACGGGTGATTGGTACGGAGGTCTTCCTGCCGCCGAGTACCTGAGCTTGGGGCAGTACTCGGACGGCTCTGGTGAGCCCGAGGGCTTCGGCCATCGAGGACACATCGCGGAGATCCTCGTCTACGATCACGCGCTCGACGTGGACGAACGCCGATCGGTGTCCGCGTACGTCTCCGAAAAGTATGGCACGCGCCCAGTCGATCCGCCGGAGCCGCCGGAGCCGCCCGACGATGCGGACCAGGTCGCCGACACGGTCTTCTCGATCGATCGCGGTTTCTTCATCGAGCCAGTCGACGTCGAGATCACGACGCTCACCGAAGGCGCGACGATTCGATACACGACGGACGGCAGCGCGCCGAGCTCGCCCCACGGCACGAT
>CAYZGY010000396.1:266-4408 GCA_964478085.1 uncultured Planctomycetia bacterium | reverse complement strand
ATCTACGACGGTCCCGTTCGCATCGATCCCGACACCACCGAACCTCGGCGTGGCGCGTTCACGCTGCGAGCCATCGCATACCTCGAAGGCTTCCGGCCGACGAACGTCGACACGCAGACCTACATCTTCCCCGAGGCCGTCGTCCGGCAACCGCGCCGCCCGCAGGGAGCACCGACGAGTTGGGGCGTAGTAGGCGCCGACTACGAGATGGATCCGAACGTCGTCGACTCCCCGACCTATCGCGAGACCATCGTCGACGATCTGCAGACGATCCCAGCGATCTCCCTCGTACTCGACATGGACGACCTCTTCGGCTCGAGAGGGATCTACTCGAATCCGAGGAGCGAAGGTGTCTCCTGGGAGCGCGCCGGCTCCTTCGAGGTCATTCACCCGGACGGATCCGACGGCACGCAAGAGAACTGCGGCCTGCGCATGTTCGGAGGAGGAGGACGTGCGGAGCACTACGGGAAACACTCATTCCGCGTGCTCTTCAAATCGGGCTACGGAGCGACGAAGCTGCGCTACGCGCTCTTTCCCGACTCGCCGATCGATCGATTCGACACGCTCGTCCTACGCTGCACCACCGACCTTGGCTACGTCGATCCTGACGGCGGAAAACGTCGGCGTGGGCTCTACCTCCGCGATCAGTGGTGTCACGACACTGCCCGTGCGATGGGACAGCTCGGCGCGCACGGCCGATTCGTCCACGTCTACCTCAATGGTCTTTACTGGGGACTGTACGACCTCATGGAGCGCCCCGACGCCTCGTTCATGGCGTCGTACGAAGGCGGCGAGAAGGAAGACTACGACGCGACGAACCGCACTGAGCTCGTCGATGGCTCGCTGGACTCCTTCGAGCGAGCGGTGGCTCTCGCGAACGCGGGCCTGACGTCCTCCGCGGCCTACGACGAGTTTCGCGCGTGGGTTGACGTCGAGAATCTCGCCGACTTCTTCATCAACAACTTCTACAACGGGAACATCGACTACCCCGGGCAGAACGGAAACAACTGGCGCACGACAAGACGGCGCGAACCCGGCGCGGGACTCAAGGTCTTCGTTTGGGACGCTGAACACACGCTCGCCGATGGACACGTGAGCACGAGCGTCGAGTTCGACGGCGTCTCGAGCGTTCGTGACCACGACAACAATCCCGCGCGCCTCTTCTCTCGCGTGCGACAGAATCGAGAGTTCCGCGTCCTTTTCGGCGATCGAGTCCACCGACACTTCTTCCACGGCGGCGCGCTCACCACCGTAAGCACGACCACACGCTTTCGTGCTCTCGCAGACCAGATCGAGCGTGCCATCATCGGAGAGTCGGCTCGTTGGGGAGACTGGCGCGGCGATCCCGAGATCACGCAGGCGCACTGGCTCGCCGAACGGGATCGCCTCCTGCGTGAGTACTTCCCGAGACGCACCGAGGTCGTCCTCGCGCAACTCGTCCGTAACGGGCTCTATCCCGACGTCGATGCGCCGACCTTCAGCCGACACGGCGGGCGAGTCCCGCGCGGTTTCCGGCTCACGGCGGACGTGCCGCGAGGCCGCATCCTCTACACCGTCGACGGAACCGATCCTCGACTCCCCGGAGGAGAGATCGCTCCGACCGCCCGAGAGATCGGCGCAGGTTTCGGTGGCGAGCTCGATCGACGACTTGTCGCGGATGGCGCCGACGCTCGCGTGCTCGTTCCGCCGAACGGTGACCTCGGCCTCTCGTGGACGGCTGTCGATTTCGACGACGCCACCTGGCGAAGCGGGAGGACCGGCGTCGGCTTCGACACGGGCACGGATTTCGACGACCTCGTTCGAACGGACCTCGAGCGCTCGATGCACAATCGGCACGCGTCGGTTTACGTCCGCATCGAGTTCGACCTGGACGACGTTCGAATCTCGTCACTCACCCTGAGAATGAAGTACGACGACGGCTTCGTCGCGTACCTCAACGGAACAGAGACTCTCGCCGTCAACGCGCCCGAATCGCCGCAGTGGAACTCACAGGCGACGCGCAGCCACCTCGATCCCCAGGCGATCGTCTTCGAGGACTTCGACATCTCGCTCGCGACCGGTCTTCTCGATCCCGGTCGAAACGTCTTGGCGCTCCACGGCCTCAACTTGCGCGCGAGCAACTCGGATCTCCTCCTCTTGCCGGATCTGCGCGCGACCGTGACGGACGACGGCGGCGACGGAATTCCGCTCGGAGAGACGACGACCGTGGTCCGAGCGCGCACACTGGACGGCGACGAATGGAGCGCCCTCAACGCGGCGACGTTCGTGCCCGACGATCAAGACTTGCGAGTCACTGAGCTGATGTACAACCCTCCCGACGTCGACGTCGGCGAGTTCGACGACGAGGAGTTCGAATTCATCGAGCTCCAGAACGTGAATGATCGCCCGCTCAGCCTCGTCGGCGTGGAGATCGAAGGAGGCGTCCGCTTCGCGTTCTCCGGATCGGACGTCGAAGAGCTTGCCCCTCGCGAGATCGTCCTCGTCGTCGAGAATCGCGAGGCCTTCGAGAGTCGATACGACAGCGAAGGCCTCAAGATCGCCGGCGAGTACACCGGTCGCCTGAGCAACGGCGGCGAACGGATCGTCGTTCGAGACGCGGTCGGCGTGATCCTTCAGGACTTCACCTATTCCGCCGAATGGCACGCTGCGACCGACGGCCTCGGATTCTCGCTCGTCGTACGCGACCCCGATCAAGCCCCCGAGCTCTGGAACGATCCGCACGGCTGGCACGACAGCCGCGTCGAGTTCGGAACACCTGGAGAATCGACAACGACGTCGGAAGCGCGACAACTTCCCGGCGACGTCAATCAAGACGGCGCGATGGACCTCTCGGACGCGGTCCGCTTGCTCCTCATCCTCTTCAGCGGAGTCGAGCAGCTTCCGTGCGAAGGCGATCTCGGCTCCGACGGCAACCGAACGATTCTCGACATCAACGGCGACGACTCCGTCGATATCTCCGACGCCGTCGCCCAGCTCGCGTACCTCTTCCAAGGAGGCACGCCGCCGTCACGCGGAACACGTTGCATTCTCGTCATGCATTGCGCGGACCGGTGTGCAGCAGAGAACCTGGAAAAATGAGAATCTACGTCTTTCGAGTGTTCCTGATCGCCGCGACGATCTCGCCCTCGCTGTCGGCAGCCGACGATTCCGCAGCGAAGACAACACAGCCGAACGCGAAATCCTTCGTCGGACGCCGGGCGCTCCAGATGTCGAACGGCGAGGCGGGTTGGCTTTCCATCAAACGAAGCGAAGGAAAATGGGCTACCGAGCTCTGGACGGTCGGCGAGCCGAAGCAGGTCACCAATATCGTCCACGAGGACGGAGCGCTCACGTTCGTACGCCGGTGTCGTGTCGGCAAACGCCTGCCACCGCTTCCGCCGACGCCCGATCTCTCTGAGTTCGAGTTTGGCGGTTTTCAACCGCGCGCGCACGGTTGAAAACCGCCAAACTCGAACTCAGGTGCGCTTCGGAAAGCCGATCCGCCTCTTCAACGGCGTCGACCTCACGGGCTGGAAGCTCGCCAACCCGAAACAGCTCAACGGCTGGAAGGCGAAGGACGGCGAGCTCGTCAATGAGACTCCGAAGAAGACCTTCGGTCCGTTTTCGCGGTACAGCAACCTGCACACCGTACGAACCTTCGACGATGGCAAGCTGAGCATCGAGTTCAACGTCCCGAAGGACGGCAACGCTAAGAGATTATGATCGTCGATCGACACGCGACCGTCGTGCTCAACGGAGTGAAGGTCATCGACAATCAACCGCTCTTCGGAAACACGAACGGCGCGTTTCCAGCCGACGTCCCGAGCCCCGGCCCGCTCTTCCTTCAAGGCGACCACAGGGCCGTCAAGTATCGGAACATTGTGTTTCGCCCGGTCGTTCCGCGACGATAGCGCTCACGACCAGCAGTCCTGCTGTTTCCTCCTTGCCGCGCGCTCGACGCCTCGGCGACAATCGGAAAAAGTAGGAGGATTCAGGTGATTGCCATCGTCGCCGCCCTCGCGGCACTCGGAGCCCCCGAGGCGGATCGAGAAGATCTCGACTTCTTCGAGCAGCGCATCCGCCCCGTGCTCGCCAAGCACTGCTACCAGTGCCATAGCGCGGAGAGTCGAAAGCTCAAGGGCGATCTCCGGCTCGATCTCTCG
>CAYZGY010000396.1:0-250 GCA_964478085.1 uncultured Planctomycetia bacterium | reverse complement strand
CAAGCCCGACAAGAGTCGGCTCATCGAGGCGCTCCGCTACGCGAACGGAGACCTCCAGATGCCGCCGGCGCGCAAGCTCCCCGGCGCCGTGATCGCGGACTTCGTCGAGTGGGTCAAGCGTGGCGCGCCCGATCCACGGCCGCTCGAGGACGCGAAGCCTGGTACGAGCCGTGCTGAGCCGATCGACGTCTCGAGCTCGCCGAAGCGCTGGGCGTTTCGTCCCTTCGAGACTCCGGAGCTCCCAGAGGTT
>CAYZGY010000395.1:0-7409 GCA_964478085.1 uncultured Planctomycetia bacterium | reverse complement strand
GCTTCGTTCGAACCCCGCCGGGGGCGCCACCCGGGGGGGGGGCGTCTTTTTTCGTGACGCAGGATTCGCGTTTATCGGAATGTGAGCGCGTTCATGTTCCGGGTAGGTGAAGTGAGAATCTAGTTATCTGGAACATAGGGTCGAAAGTAGAAATATCATCCCGCTTTCGCTTGCTTTCGACATCCCGCTTCCACAGAATGTGCCGCGCTCGAACGGCCAAAGAAAGGCTCTCCTGCACGAATACGGGCATTTGGAGAGCCTTTCGTCCGCGCTGTTTGTTCACCAAACGAGAAGTCGAATCCAGGGATTCCGAAGGCGACGATTGCGCACGCGGAGGTTTCGCGTTGGCCGCATTCGTATATGTCGATGCTGCCGATTCTGCGCCACCGTTTGACTCGACGAGTGCTCGGGACTTTGCTCTTTGAGCTGGTCGCGCTCAACGTCGTCATCGTGGCGCTGCTCTTCAGTCGGAGCTCGCACTGGGAGGTTCCCGAGCTGACGCTGAAAATGATCGTTTTCGCGCTCAGCTGCACGGCGATCATTCAGTTCGGGTTCTGGTCCTTCGGCCTCTACTCCCGTCAGGTCGTCTATTCCGGTCGGAAGGTCGCGCGAAGGCTCTTCGAGGCGTCGATCGTTCTCTCGGTCGTCCTTTTTTGCTTCTGCTACTTCTTCAGCCTGGGCTGGGGCGATCCGCTCTTTCATCCGACGACCCGGTTCTTCCCCGTCTTTCTGATCGTCGTCTTTCCGATCGTCGTTTTCGCCGAGCGCTACCTCGTGCTCCGGCTCTTCAACGAGGCCTCGCACTTCGGGCGCGTGTTCGTCGTGGGAAGCGGGGTAAGCTGTCTCCGAGTCGTTCGCGAGGCACGAGCCCACCACGGCGCTACGCTGCAATTCGTCGGGATCCTGGGGAACTCGGGGGAGGAGATCGGCCAGTCGATCGAGGGTGTTCCCGTGATCGGGACGATCTCGCAGCTCGCCGAGATGGTCGACGAGCGGGGAGCACGAACGATTATTCTCGCGCTTCCCTACGACCATCCCGAGCTCCCGCTGGACTACCTCCTCGAGTGCAAGATAGAAGGGCGCAACGTCGTCGATGCCGGGGCCTTCTACGAGAGTGTCGCTCAGAAGATTCTCCTCGAGCGCCTCGAGCCGTACTCGGTGCTCTTTCCGGAGGGCTACACGATGACGCGCGTCCGCTGGGTGCTCAAGAGCGCCTTCGAGCGCGTCCTCGCCTGCGTCCTCCTCGCGGTTCTCGGGGTGCCGCTGCTGATCGTGGCGCTGCTGGTCAAGCTCACGTCACCGGGCGGCGCGATCTATCGCCAAGAGCGCGTCGGGAAATCGGGCAAGACCTTCCTCGTGCTGAAGTTTCGTACCATGGTGCAAGATGCCGAGGCCGGGGGAGTCCAGTGGGCGCAGAAGAACGATGCTCGCGTGACACGTCTCGGGAGGTTCTTGCGCCGGACCCGAATCGACGAGCTGCCTCAGCTGATCAACGTGCTTCGCGGAGAGATGGCCTTCATCGGCCCACGTCCCGAGCGCCCCAAGTTTGTCGATCAGTTCAAGCACGATATCCCGTTCTATCACTTCCGGCATTTCGTGAAGCCCGGGATCACCGGCTGGGCCCAGGTGCAGTTCGCCTATGCCCGCTCTCTCGACGACACGCGAGAGAAGCTCCGGTTCGACCTCTACTACATCAAGCACGTCTCCCTCTTCTTCGACGCCATGATCCTCCTCGCGACGCTCCGTGCAGTCGTAAGAGGCGGTGGGGTGAACTGAGGGCGAGGTGGACGGGGGAGGTGCGTCGTGAGCTCGCGATTCGACGGAGGCTCGGAGGCCGGACGGATTCCGGACTCGAGTTCGATCGAGGTCGCGAGTGTGCGAATTCTTGACATTTTCACGTCGCGCCTCAGACTGGGACCCGGTCAGCAGAGTGGTGACGTGGGATAAATCTCGCGCTTTGGTCGATCGGGATCGGGATCGGGATCGGGTCGGTGATCGATGGCAACGCGCGACGTCTATCGGCGAATCGCCCGGGACTCTCGGCGATCAGCTCGGTCTCGAAGGGCGGGCGATACCTTTTTAGGGCCGGGTTTAGCGACTCGGGCGAATTCCGAGTCCGGAATCGGCAAGCTTCTTGCGGAGCCGACTCTGGTTCCCATTTTGTCTCGAACTTCCTCCTCCTCATCACCATCATTCTCGAGTTTTCGATCCTTGGAACGCGACTATAGCCGAATTCGCCTCGCTCACCTTCCTGCGCTCGCGCTGGCAAGCTCGATCGCCCTATTCGCTTCGCCTTCTCTCGAAGCTCAACCCTGTCCGTGCACGATCTGGGAAAACTCGACCATTCCGACGGTCGAATCGTCCAACGGAACGACTCCGATCGAGCTCGGTGTTCGTTTTCGTGCTGACCAAAACGGCTACATCAAGGCGCTGCGCTTCTACAAGGGTGCCCTGAACACCGGGACGCACGTCGGGAGCCTCTGGGCCGACGACGGCACGCTGCTGGCTCAGGTCACGTTTCAGAACGAGACCGCGTCGGGCTGGCAGGAGCAAGAGCTCGCCACGCCCGTGGCGATCGTCGGCGGCGTGACTTACATCGCGTCGTACCACACGACGGTCGGGCGGTACGCCTTCGACAGTGGATTCTTCGGCGCGGGGGGCGTGACGAACGGCCCTCTCCACGCGAACCAGAACGGCGACGGCGGAACGAACGGGCTCTATGCGGACTCGGCCACTCCGACATTCCCGGCGAGCTCGTACAACGCGTCGAACTACTGGGTCGACGTCGTCTTCGACACGAGCCTCGTCGATACGACCCCTCCGACGGTCACGGCGATGAGCCCGGCGAGCGGCGCGACGGATATCGGTGTCGGCACGACGGTGAGTGCGACGTTCAGCGAGGACGTCGACTGGCTGACGATCGTCTTCGACCTGCTCGACGATCAGAGCCAGCCTGTGGTCGGTTCCACTTCGTACCATGCGGGCTCTCGCACGGTCACCTTCACGCCGTCTTTGGCACTCGCGGATTCGACTACGTACACAGCGTCGGTCAGCGGCGCGACGGATCTCGCCGGGAACGCGATGCCGACGCCTCACTTGTGGATCTTCATGACCGCGTTCCCTGACACGACGCCGCCTACGGTCGTTTCGAAAACACCGTGGATCGGCGAGGCCGGCGTTAGCACACTAGCGGACGTTACGGTCACTTTCGACGAGAACATCGATGCTGGAACACTCGTATTCGAGCTCAAGGACTCGGGCGGGGGAATCGTTGCGGCGAGCGTCACCTACGACGCCGGCACCTTGACCGCGACGCTCGTTCCGGCGAGCAATCTTCTCGAGAGCGAGACGTACACGGCGACGCTCAGCGTCAGCGATCCTTCCGGCAACGCTCTCACGCCTTCGGAGTCTTGGAGCTTTACGACGAGCAACGGCGCGTTCAGCTGCCCTTGCAGTCTCTGGGACGATACCTTTTCGCCGGCAAGCGTCGGTGTGAGCGATATCAACCCGGTCGAGCTCGGCGTTCGCTTCCGCGCAGCCGTGAGCGGGTACATCACCGCGATTCGCTTTCACAAGGCTCCGACAAACGCGGGGCTACACACAGGCAGTATCTGGCTCGCAGACGGAACTCCTCTCGCCTCGGTAACCTTCCAGAACGAGACGCCCGACGGCTGGCAGGAGCAACTTCTCGATACGCCCCTCGCGATCACGGCGGGTACGACCTACATCGTCTCGTACCATGCTCCGAACGGGAACTACTCGCTCGACTCCGGCTACTTCGACGGCCAGGGTCGCGAGAACGGCCCGCTTCGCGCGCTCGCCGACGGTGAGGACGGCCAGCAGGGAGTCTACATCTACAACGTCGATTCCACCTTCCCGAGCTTCTCGTTTGGTTCGTCGAACTACTGGGTCGACGTCGTGTTCCAGGAGGAACTCGGCGACGATCAGCCTCCGTTCGTCACGGTGCGCTCGCCGTTCGACGGTGAGACCGACGTCGAGATCGACGCGAGCATCAAGGCGACGTTCAACGAAGAGATCAACCCGGCGACGCTCGTCATCGAGCTGAAAGATTCGGCTGGGGCGCCGGTCGCTTTCACGTCGTCGTACGACGCGACCTTCTCGGTCGTGACGATCACGCCGTCCGCGCTTCTCCAGCCGAGCGAGACGTACACGGCCACGATCGTCACCGTCAACGACCTTATCGGTAATTCGATGGCCGCTCCGAGCCCGTGGTCGTTCACGACGGTTCCACCGGACGTGACACCTCCGATCGTCAGCTTGACGGTGCCGGCCGCATCCGAAATCGACGTTTCACGCGTCTCGAACGTCTCCGCTCGTTTCGACGAGCGCATCTTCGGAACGGGTCTCTCATTTACGCTGGTTGACGGTCAGGGGGCGCCCATGGCGGGTGTCGTGACCTACGACGAAAACTCACAGACCGTCACGTTCGATCCCGAGCTCTTCCTCGATTTCTCGTCGACCTACACGGCGACGGTCAACGGGGCCGAGGACATCTCCGGAAACGTGATGACGACGTCGCACATCTGGTCGTTCACGACCGTGCCGCCGAACAGCCCGCCTCCTTCGGGTCCCGGCGGACCGATCCTCGTCGTGGCGGACTCGGCGAACCCCTTCGGTCGATACATCGAGGAAATTCTCCTCTCGGAGGGTCGCAATCTGTACCTCGTCGACGACATCAGCAACGTCAACCTGGCGTATCTGCAGAACTACGAGCTCGTGATCCTCGGCGAGATGCCGCTCTCGATCTCCCAGGCGTCAATGTTCTCGTCGTACGTCTACGACGGTGGACGGCTCATAGCGATGCGTCCCGACTCGAAGCTCTCCGGACTTTTCGGACTCACGCAAACGGGATTCACGCTCGCGAACGCCTACCTCGAGATCGATTCGAACACGAGCTCGGGGGCGGGACTCGTCTCGGAGTCGATTCAGTACCACTCGGAGGCGGATCTCTACGACGTCTCGTCGGCCTCCGTGATCGCGACGATCTTCTCGGACGCGACGACGGCGACCACGCACCCTGCCGTGACGACTCGCAACGTCGGGTCGAACGGCGGTATCGCGGCGGCGTTCACCTTCGACCTCGCGAAGTCCATCGTCTACACGCGACAAGGAAACCCTGCGTGGGTCGGTCAGGAGCGAGACAACTTCCCGGGCCTCCGTATGACCGATCTCTTCATCGGTACTCCCCCCGACGGCAGCCCGCCGCTCTACCCGCCGGAGCCGGATTGGCTCGATCTGGACAAATCGCACATCCCGCAAGCTGACGAGCAGCAACGCCTCCTGGTCCACATGATCGTGGACATGCTGCAGACGACGATGCCTCTCCCGCGCTTCTGGTACCTTCCGAGCGGGCACCGTGCAGCCGTCGTGATGACCGGCGACGATCACGCGCACGGCGGCACGATTCCTCGCTTCGCCGACTATGTCGCGCGCAGCGACCCGGGCTGCTCGGTCGACGATTGGGAGTGCATCCGTGGAACCTCGTACATCTACGCGTCCCCGGGCTGGATCACGGACGCCGAGATCGCCCTGTACCAATCGTTCGGCTTCGAGATCGCGATTCACTTCGACACGGCGTGCCTGAGCGTTCCCATAACGAGCCTCGAGGCCGCGTTCACGACGCAGATCGCAGAAGCGAATTCTATCTTCCCCAGCATGAACCCGCTAGAGACGAACCGCATGCACTGTGTCATTTGGAAGGGCTGGATCGACACGGCCAAGGTGCAGCTCCAGCACGGAATCCGACTCGACACGAACTACTACCACGATCCCGAGACTTGGATCGCGAACTACGACGTCGCGTTCGTCACGGGCTCGGCGCTTCCCCAGCGCTTCGCGGCCCTCGACGGCACCACGATCGACTCGTACCAGGTCCACACGCACATGAACGACGAGACAGGCCAGACCTTCCCGGCCACGGTCGACGGTTTCCTCGACGGTGCGATCGGTCCGAACGAGAACTACGGCGTGTTCTGTGCGAACATGCACACCGACTTTCACCCGATGCTGATGTCGGATCAAGTCGTTCAGTCGGCGCAGGCCCGCGGCGTTCCGGTCGTCTCCTCGAAGCAGATGCTCGACTGGCTCGACGGACGAAACAACTCCTCGTTTCAGAACATCGTCTGGAACGGATCGACGTTGAGCTTCGGCGTCCTCAAGGATGCGAAGGCGCGCAACCTCGAGATCTTCCTGCCGACGAACCCGGCTCTCTGGCAGGTCGTTTCGGTGACGCGAGACGGCTCGCCAGTCACTCACACGATCGAGTCGGTCAAGGGACGCCAGCAGGTCGTCGTCGACGGCGAAACGGGATCGTACGTCGTCACCTACCAGCTCGACACGACGCCGCCCGTGATCACGAATGTCGACTCAGCTGTCAGCAACGACGACCTCGTGACGATCTCGTGGACGACGGATGAGCCCGCCTCGACGATCGTCCACTACGGCACGGACTCGGCCAATCTCGACACGACGCTCAGCGATCTCGCGCTTTCGACCTCTCATGCGGTCGTGCTCGACTCGCTCCTTCCGACGACGCAATACTTCTTCCGCGTCGAGTCGGTCGATTTCGCCGGCAACTCGCGCACGGACACGGAAGCCCCGGCTGCGCCGCACACGTTCACGACGGGGGACCCGACCATCAGCGAGCTCTGCATCCAGCAGACGACGTTCGCCGACTTCTCGAGCGGCGCTCACACCGGAACGGCCGTCACGAACGTGACCGACGGAGAGATCGAGCTCGCGTCGGTCGAAGGCTCCGAATTCGACGGCACGTCGCTCCCGAGCGGCTGGAGCTCGTCCCTCTGGGGGGCGAGCGGAAGCGTCGTCGTCAGCGGGGGCATCGCTTCGGTCGACGCCGCGCTGCTCGCGACCGATCAGCTCTTCGACGCCGGACAGGTTCTCGAGTTCGTCGCGACCTTCTCGGGCGCTGAGTACCAGCACGCCGGATTCGCGATCGCGTTCACCGAGCTGACTTGGGCGATGTTCTCGACGGGAACGGGCGGTCAGCTGCTCGCACGCACCGCGACTCCCGGAATGACCGAGACGTCGGTCGGATCGAGCTTCCTCGGCGCGCCGCACCTCTTCCGGATCGAGTGGAACACCTCGACGATCGATTACTACGTCGACGGTGCGCTCGTCGCCTCCCACAACGCGACGATCTCGGCGCAGATGCGCCCGGTCGCGAGCGACTATCGTGAAGCCCAGGGAACTCTCCTGGTCGACAGCATGCACCTGGCGCAGTTCGTGCCTTCGGGCACCTACGACTCGCCGGTCTTCGACGCCGGCTTCACGACTCCTCGCGGCGTCGGGATGTGGAACAGCACGGAGCCTGCGGGCCCCGCGATCGACGTATACGCACGACACGGCGACACCCCGACACCCGCCCGCAC
>CAYZGY010000394.1:0-7411 GCA_964478085.1 uncultured Planctomycetia bacterium | reverse complement strand
GCTGAAACGGAGCCCATGTGGAGCATTGGCGAGTTTCAGCGACGAAGAGCTCGGGCGAATCGGCCGCTTGGACGCCGAATCGACTCTTTCAACGGGCTGCTAGCTTCTCTATTCATCCAAAACCGTGCACCGATAAGACGAAGAGTGCAAGGTATCCGTTACATAGTTTTCGACCGGGAACCGCCGCGAGCGAAAGGAATGTCAGAAAACCGGCGGTGCGTCCGAACCCCTTGCTGGTCGGGGTGAATCGCTCGCTTCGCGAGCAAGAGGGGGCTTCCCGAAAGCCCCCTGAAAGAATCAGTACACCCGCCGCTCTCGCGACGAGGGAATATTCTCGGCCTCTCGATACTTCGTCACCGTTCGGCGCGAGATCGAGATTCCGGACTTCTTGAGCTTCTTGACGATGGCGATATCGCTGAGCGGACCGCTCTTGTCCTCCTCGGCGATGAGGTCCTTGATGCGCTGGATCACCGCGCCGCGTGCCTCGACGTTGCCGTCGGACTTCATCGCGCCACCCGTGAAGAAGAACTTCATCGGGTAGATCCCGCGAGGCGTCTGCATGTACTTGTCGTGGATCGCACGGCTCACGGTCGAGACGTGGACGCCGAGACGATCGGCGACCTCGGCCATCTTGAGCGGTCTGAGCTTCGAGATGCCGTGGTCGAGGAACTCGGCCTGAATGTCGACGAGCTCGATCGCGATCTTCTGCAGGGTCGACTGACGCTGGCGAATCGCCGACATCAGCCACTCCGCGCCGTCCATCTTCTTCTTGAGGTACTTCTTCACCTCGGGATTCTTGCGCGACTCCTTGTAGAGGTTCCGGTAGTGCGGGCTGACGTGGAGCCGCGGCAAGTACTCGTTCTCGATGCGGACCTCGTAGCGGCCCTCGACCTCGTCGACGATGACGTCGGGCTTGACGTAGCGCGGCATCTCGCCGCCGAAGAGCTTGCCCGGCAGCGGATTGAGGCTGCCGATGTTCTCCATCGCGTCCTTGACCTCGTCGATCGCGATGCCGAGCGCGCGTGCGATCTTGGGAAGCCGGTTGTGCCCGAGATCGTCGAGGTGAGAACGGATGATCCGCTCCTCGACCGGGTAGTCCTGAACGTCTCGCCGGAGCTGGAGAAGCAGGCACTCCTCGAGACCTCGTCCACCGACTCCGGGTGGCTCGAGATCCTGGACGACGCCGAGAGCGGCCCGCAGCAGCTCGATCGGCGGCGCCGGGTCGAGCGGCGCCTGGATGTCCTCGAGCGAGTACATCAGGTAGCCGCGTTCATCGATGTTGTAGATGATCTCGTCGCAGAGATGGCGAATCTCTTCGATCTCGGCCTCGGTGAGTCCCTCACCGGTCCACGTGCGCGCCTCGCCGGTCGTAGGCACGCCGGACGCTTCCGAATCAGCTGTGGGAGCGTCGGCGGAGTCGAGTGATCCTTCCGCGAGGAGGCCCTCTCGGTAGATCCGGTCCGACGTCGCCCGGATGTCGTCGTCGGTCAGCAGGTGGATAGCGTTCTCGAGGTGCTCCTGGAGGCTGATCGGTCGCCCCTCGGTGTTCGAGATCGCCTCGAGCTTCTCGTCCTTCTCGCCGCGGTAGCTCGAGGCGCTGCGACCCGTCGACCACTCCTCGCGCGAGTACTGGTCCCACTGCTCGAAACGCTGCTCGAAGCTGTCGAGCTCGCCGGCTTCGCCCGTTTCCGAGCTGCTCGAGTCCGGCGCGTCGGCCGTCGTCGCCCCGGCGTCCTTGGTCTCGGCAGACGGCGACTGCAACTCGGCGCTCGGCTCGACGATCTCGAGCGTCTCGTTCTCCTGAAGCTCCGACTCGACGCGCTCCTCGAGATCCAGCGCGTTCATGCACAGGATCTCCATCGACATATACATCTGCGGCGAGAGCGTCTGAACCTGCTTCAGCGCCTGATGTTGGGAGAGGCCTAATTCCATCCTCATGTCGATACGATTCGGCTCACGGAAGACCCAGACAGGAGTGAAAAAATCCCCGGAGAGATGGAAGTATAGCCGCCCCCGCCCCCAAAGTCAAGGGGGGACCCCCAGCAAACCCTTGGGAATCAATCACTTAGGGGAAATTTCAGCACCCGTTCAAAAGTGCACAGCAAATCCCTAACCTCGCCGCAGGGAAAGTTTTCCGGAGTCTCCAGGATGACTACTCCGGACGTGACGCACGCCGACGCCGCAGGACCCAGACGCCCCAAGAGACGAGACAGGCGAGAGGGAACCAGTGTCCGACGGAGCGGTAGACCGAGGTGACCTGGCCCGGCCGCAGGGTCCGGACAAAGCGGCCCTCCCCGAGGATCTCGCCGCCCGTCTGCCAGTTGCCCGCGACGTCGACGATGCCCGATGGGCCGATGTTCGAGACGCGAGCGATCGGAACGCGCGACTCGACCGCGCGGAGAATCAGCACGGAGAGGTGCTGCGGAATGTGGGCGGTACGGCCGTACCAGATGTCCTCGGTGATGTTGACGAGGAAGTCGCTGCCGCTGGACGCATCCCGGACGTACTCGGGGATGACGGCCTCGTAGCAGACGAGATTGCGGAAGACCTGGCCGTCGAGGTTCATCGGCGGATTGTCCACGCCGAGGTCGAGCCGACCGATAAGAGGAAAAGTCTCGTGAATCCAGCTCTGGATCGCGTCTGGCAGGAGATGAACGAAGGGCAGCGATTCGCCGAAGGGTACCGGGTGGTTCTTGGCGTAGAACTCGACCTCGTCGTCCGCCCGGATGTAAGCGGAGACGTTGTACACCTCGTTCGCGACGAGTTGGCCCTGCCCGAGCGCCGTCTCGTCGAAGATGAGCCGCCCGACGCCGACGACGAGCGGAACGTCGAAATCGTCTCGAATCTTGACGTGCGCGTTCGGTCCCTTGGCCGTGCGAAAGCCGTCCCAGACCGAGAGCCTCGGCGGCGGCCCGACGAAGTCGTCGGAACAGGCGCTCTCGGGCCAGATCACGAGGTCCGTCTCGGGATGCTCGGCGAGGAGCTGCTTCGTCCACGCGATGTGCTTCTCCGTCCCGTTTCCGCGGCGCGTCCGCGGATCGAGGCTTCCGTGGACGAATCCGACCTGCACCTCCGGGAAATCCGCCTGCACCGACTCGAGCTGCGCCTTGCGAACGCCACCGTAGACGAGACATGCGACGAGGAGGGAGAGCGACACGATCACCCCACGCTTCGGGAACGCGACGACGACGTCTCCCTTCGACCGCACCGAACGCCAGACCCGGAAGACGGTCGCGTTGACCGCGAAGATCAGCGCCGTCATGCCGCTCGCACCGAAGATGTCGACGCACTGGAGCAGCCAGGCTCGGGCGTAGATCGCCCCGCCGATGTGCCAAGGCCAGATGCGCGGGTAGTACCACTCGATCGCGACCCAGATGGGAATCACCCAGTAGATGTCCGCCGCACGCCGACAGCGCCCGAGCGCCAGCCCCAGGAGAGCCCACGGGACCGTCGAATACGCCGCCCAAGCGGCGAAGATGCCCGCGGCGGCCAATCCCCCCATGTCGCCGAATGCGAGGATCGCGTAGAGGATCCACACGAATCCCGACGTCTCGAGCGTCATGCCCGCGACCCAGCCGAGGAAGAAGCCGCGCCGTCCACCGATGCCCTGGGCCGCCGCGACGCGTGGCACGAAGGCCCCCCAAATCAAGTCCTCGAGGTGGTACTCCGGCCCGTAGAGCGGGAAGGAGAAGACGACCAAGGTTCCGGTAAGAGCCGCGGCGACGACACGGCGCGGATTCCACAAGGGTGCGGCCTCTTGTGGGATTTGTGCTTCAGCTTCGGCCGGTCCGTTCGAGGTCGCGTCCATCTCTCGCTCCTTCTCACGACATCATGCAAGGCCCGCTCCGCGGATCAAGCAAGCGAGTCTTGATTTCGTTGCCGGAGCCGGTTAACTACGCGGGCATGTCGTCTTCGAACTTCCGCGTGATGGCGTCGAGTCTCGTGCTCTTGGGCCTATCGGTCTGGCTGGTCTCACCGGCCGGCTTCAGAAGTTTCTCGACGGCGGGCTTCGCGAGTTTCTCGACGGCGGGCTTCGCGAGTTTCTCGACGGCGGGCTTCGCGAGTTTCTCGACGGCGGGCTTCGCGCAGGAGGGGCAGAACAAGGACGAGCCACCCGAGCTGCCGGACGACCCGGTCGAGGCACCAGAGAAGGCGGAGAAGGCGGAGAAGCCGAAGGTCGAAGAGCGCCCCGACGTTCCCGTCGACGACGACGTCATTCCGGAGGATGATGCTCTCGACGATGACGAGATCATCACGTCGAGCGACGACTTCAACCTCTTTCCCCTCTACTCGAAGACGCGAGACCTCGCCGACGGCTCCGACTTCGAGCAGTTCCTCTGGTTCTACTGGCACTGGCGAAACCCGACCCCGAAGCGCACGGTCGAGGAGTCGACCCTCGTCATGCCGATCACGCCTCTGCCGTTCTTCTACTCGCACGAGGAGGAGGAGAATTGGTTCCAGATGTTCTTCCCTTTCTACTTCTCGAGAGGACGTCCCGACGATCACTGGACCGTCGGCTTTCCGCTCTACTGGCAAGCGCACGAGCAGGAGACGCCCGAGGACTCGGGAGAGGGCTGGTCGGTCCTCCTGCCGTTCTACTGGCACCTCTACTCGCCGACCGACGTCGACCGGTTCATCATTCCGTTCTACGGCTACCGGTCCTTCCCCGGGGAACAGCAGCACTCGATCCTCGGTCCGCTTTACGTCTACCAGCGCTACGAGAACGTCGAAGGCGAGCAGATCGGATCCGCGCACAACATCGCGTGGCCGCTCATCACGGTCGGACATCGCGAAGAGGCGTTCGACTATCGCTTGCTGCCGTTCTTCTGGGTCGCACGCGCGGATGATTCCGCCGACACCCTCATCACCCCGTTCTACTACTCCGGGCACGACACGGGCGGCAGCCTGAGCTACGTATTCCCGTTCTACGCCCGCAGCGAGTCGATCGGAGTGCGCGACGACCACTACGGAATGGGACTCTACACGCGCGGCCGCGCGGTCGACGACGAAGGCACGCTGCTGCGCTCGCGCGACCATGTCCTCTGGGGCCTCGGAGCCTGGGAGAACGACGTGCGAGCCGGAACGAAACACTCGCGCTTCCTCCCCGTCGGCTACTTCTCGACGGAGACACCGAACGCATCGCGAGCGCTCTTCGGACCGTTCTACTACTCGCACTCGGAGACGGACGAGTCGGACAACCGCTGGTCGCTCGACCTGCTGCTCGGCAACCTCTGGGTCTCGAGCGTCGTCGAAGGCCCCCCTGAGTACACGCCGACGTCCTCGTCGATTCGTGACGATCACTCCGTTCCGACGAACGCCACGCCCGTCGGTGCCGCCGGCCCCGCCGGCCCCGCCGGCCAGGACGAGCCGAGCGCCGGAACTTATACCGTCGGTGAGGAGTCGGTCCAGGCACGCCGCGTCGATCCGCCCTCCACGGACGACGGCTCGCTCTATCCGCTACGCGTCGAACGCTCCTCCGACAAAGGAATCGTCTGGCCCTTGATCCGTTGGTACCGCAACGACCGCGGCTACGAAGGTCACTGGGCTGCGCCGTTCTACTTCGACACCAAATCGGACTCCTCCGAGAAGCTCGCCTTCTTTCCGGTCTCCTACACGCAGGAGGACGCGGGTCCGTACGAGCTCAACTACTTCCGTTACTTCTTCCTCTTCAATCAGGAGCGTTGGGCGACGGGAAGCCGCCTCTCGATCGGACAGTTCGTCTTCGATTGGAAGGAGGAGGCGACCGAGAACCGAACCGAGGTCAGCTTGCTCTTCCCGCTGACGGAGTTCTACGGCTCCGAGAACGGCTTCGGCTACCAGTTCTTCAACCTCCTCGCGGGCAGCGACGAGACGAAGGGCGGTGAGCGCGAGGTCGACTACCACCTCTTCCCGATCTTCTGGTACGGCTACCACGAACGGCAGAACACGAGCGGCGAGTGGGCGCGGCAACACGGCCACTTCTACCTGCTGCCGATGATGGGCTACGAAGGGACGACGACGCGCCACGACTACTACGCGCTCTACCCACTGATCCACCTGCGCAACGCGACGGACAGCACCGAGTTCCAGATGTGGCCGTTCATCTTCTGGGCCGACCACCCGACGCTCCAAGCCGTCCGCCTCTGGCCCCTCCACTCCTCCGAGGCCGGCGAACAAGCCGGCGACAAGGGCTGGACCGACTGGCTCTTCCTCTCGAAGTACGCGTATAAGCCGAGCCAGTTCTCGTACCGCCTCGACCCTTTCCTCTACTCGTACGAGAGTGACACGGAGGACGGCTCGAGCGCCCTTTCGCTCCTCTTCGGCATCTACCAGCAGGAAACGGCTGGCGCCGACACGCGACACACGCTCTTCTGGTTCTTGTCGTTCTGAGAATCGACTCGAATCCTCGAACCGGACGAGCCGTCCCTTGGCGAACGTACACCGATTGTTTCTGCAGGGTACTGCCGGGATCACCGCGATCCTCGTGCTCGCTATCGTCGCCACCGGATTCGTCAACCTCCGGACGATCCGCAACTACTTGCGACTCTCGGAGCTCGACTCGGACGATCGAAACTTTCGGCTCGATGCCGCTCGCCATTTTGCCGACGAGAAGTTCCTGCCGGCGATGCCGAGGCTGCTCGAGCTCGTCCACAGCGAGCCGAAGGAGCGAGCCGAAGGAGCGAGCCGAAGGAGCGAGCAGAAGGAGCGAGCCGAAGGAGCGAGCAGAAGCCCGATATTCGTTTACCGGCGCATCGAGCCAGATCGCGCTCACGCCGCTCGCGTACGAGCTCTATCGGTTCGGCGAGTCGCATGAGAAGTTCGACGACTATCGATTTCGCGTGGAGGACGGCGTCACCGCCCCCCGCGACGGCGACGGAGTGCGGGTCGCGCTGATCCTCGCCTACATCGAGGAAGCCTGGGAAGATCGCGCGCGCTCGATCACCCGCGTGAAGTACGACCACTGGAAGAAGCGCTGACCGCCAAATCAGTCGCCGAGACGCCGCCTCCTGCGTGAGAGCGCTCCGAGCACGCGCTTTCCTTCCTCGAGCCCGACGATCTCAGCGACGAAGAAGTACACGCCCGCTCCGGCTGCGATCACTCCGGCGAGCCCGAGACCGAGCAGCCACTTCGGCCCGAACGGATCGAGCGCGAAGCGACCTGCGAATACGAGCGCGCCCATGACGGCGGCAGCGAGACACGCACGAGCGAGCGTGGAGAGCACGGGACCGAAACGCAGCTGGGCCACTCGTCGCCGAAGAATCCACGCGAGGAGCATCACTTGCACGACCGCCGAGATCGTCGACGCCAGCGCGATGCCCGCGTGCCCGAGATTCGTCGTCGAGAGCGAATACGCGAGCCCCGCGTTGACCAAGAGGATGAACGCCGCGACCTTCACCGGCACCCCGCCGGCCGCCGGCGAACTGACGATCAC
>CAYZGY010000393.1:0-7412 GCA_964478085.1 uncultured Planctomycetia bacterium | reverse complement strand
GAAGCGAAGCGAAGCGAAGCGAAGATCGAGAGGGGGCTTCCCGAAAGCCCCCTGAGAAAAACGCGAGGGCAGCCGTCGGACGGCCTCTTACTCGTCCGTAATCTCGTAGCTCTCGTCGGCATTACTGCCGACGGCCGCGAATCTCAGCTCGAGCTTCTGCCCCGCCGAGTCCGTCGGCAGCAGAAACGAGACCTTGTACTTCATCTGCGGGACGTCGTTCGCGGTCTGCTCCTTGGGCGGGCCGAGCGGAATGACGCGATGCGGGACCTCGAGACCGTTGACCGTCACCGATCCCGCGGGAGCCACGGGCTCGTCGGTCGTGATCGTGTAGGACTGATTCAGGCCGGAAAGGATCTTGTCGGGGACGTTGATCTCGAGTGACATGCTTCGAAGAACTCTCCAAGGGCTCCGTCGGGAGCGGGGGTGAAGCGTATCTGGTACTGGACAGAGCCCCTGGCGTCAAGATGCTTTGGAGATGGGGCCTCGAGCCTCCGAAAATCGCCCTCGCACGACAACTGAAAGTACGAATGTCGTCCACGCCGTCCCCGGGCTGGTTCCGCCAGCACTTCAACGAAGACTACCGCACGCTCTACTCGGGCCGAACGCAGGAGCAGGCCGATCGCGAGGTCGAATTCGTCGTCGGGCAGCTCGGCGTGACCCCGACCGACCGCGTCCTCGACCTCTGCTGCGGCTACGGACGACACCTCGCGGCGATCGCGGCGAAGG
This sequence comes from uncultured Planctomycetia bacterium, assembly GCA_964478085.1. Classification (GTDB taxonomy): domain Bacteria; phylum Planctomycetota; class UBA8108; order UBA8108; family UBA8108; genus CAYMLL01. Next base: position 6,686 of record CAYZGY010000393.1, on the reverse strand, counting down.
GGATTCCCGTGGTCGGAGTCGACCTCTCCGACGCGCTCCTTCGGCAGGCTCCGACGAGCGAGGGCATCGAGCTCGTCTGCGCCGACATGCGCGAGCTCCCCTTCGAGGACGGCGACGAGACGAGCGGCTTTCCCGTGCTCGTCAACTTCTTCACGAGCTTCGGGTACTTCGACTCGGACGACGAGAATGAACGGGCCACGCGCGAGATGGCACGAGTGCTGCGGACGAGCGGACGCTTCTCGATCGACTTGCTGAATCCCGCCCACGTCGTCGACAGGCTCGTCCCCCGAACCGAACGCACAGCCGGCCCCTTCGAGCTCGTCGAGGAGCGCTCGTTCGATGGCGTGCGCCGCCGCGTCGAGAAGCACATCGACGTCCTCGACCATCGTGACGGGTCGCGACGGGAGTACGTCGAGTCCGTCCGCGTCTACGAAGAGGAAGAAATCCGCGAGCTCCTGTCAGGTGTCGGCCTCGAGGTCGACCGGGTGTTCGGCGAATTCGCCGATGTGCCGCCGAGCCCCGAGAATCCACGTCTGCTGTTGATGGGATCGAAACGATAGCCGTGTCCGAAACGTCCGTCACGATCGAGACCCTGGCCGACTCGTGGTTCGCGCGTGCGTCGTACAAACCGCGTCTCGCGACGGCGGACGGAACCGCGTGGTTCCCGCTCGCGCGACGAGACTGGATCACCACCGATCTCGACAGCACGCGCGAATCCAGCGATGCGCTCACGGGTCTCGGCGATGCGCTCACGGGTCTCGGCGATGCGCTCGACTCGACGTACGTCGATTGGCAGCTTCCGCGAGGTGATCGAGTCGACGCAAATCTTCGTGCCTTGGCCGACGGCAGCGCGACCTGCGTCGTCACGGGTCAGCAGCCCGGCTTTCTCGGTGGTCCCGCGTTCACGCTCTACAAGGCCGTCTCCGCGATCGCAACCGCACGGTGTCTCACCGAGCTTCGCGGTCGACCGTGCGTCCCGGTCTTCTGGGTCGCCTCGGAAGACCACGACATCGACGAGGTCCGTCAGGGGCGCTTTCCCGACGCGAGCTTCGAGCTTCCCCACGTCTTCGAGCGCCGACCGCTCTCGACACTCGCGATCGACGGGATCGCCGACGATGTCCTTCGAGCCGCCTCCGACCATTTCTCATCGAGGCGCTTCGGTGAGATCGCGACAAAGCTCATCGACGGTTATCGATCGCGCAATGTCGCGTCGGGCTTCGCGAATCTCCTCGCGTCGGTCTTCGGCGAGTACGGACTCGTCGTCGTCGATCCCGAGAAGCTCCGTCCGCTGGGTGCGCCCATTGTGCGCAGCGTCATCGAGAATCCGAGCGAGGCGATCGAACGAATCGAGCATGGCGTGCGCGACGTCGAGGCGGAAGGCTTGCCCGCGTTCGTGCGTCCGCGGCTGCCTCTCTTCCTCCTGCGCGACGGACGCCGCGACCACCTCTCACCCGCGGCGAACGGCAACCTTGTCGTCGACGGCGGAGGACCGGAGATCTCGCGTGACGAAGCGCTCGCGATCCTCGACGAGTCGCCCGAACGCTTCTCGACCGGTGCGCTCCTTCGCCCGCTCGTCCAGGAGTTCGTACTCCCGAGTGTGTTGACGATCGGTGGCGCGGCCGAGGTCGGCTACTTCGCGCAACTCGGACCACTCGCCGAATGGCTCGGCGTTCCACGCCCCCCCATCGCACTGCGTCTCGGAGCGACCGTGCTCGACGGCAAAGTCGCGAAGCACGCGAAGAAGCTCGGGCTTGACGCCGAGAGCATCGCTGACGCAGAGCGTGCGGAAGATTGGTTCGGGACTTCGGACAACGAATCGTCCATCCGACAGACTCTCCGAGACGACGTCGCAAAGCTGCGCCTCGACGTCTCGAGCCTGCGCTCGGTGCTGGCGGCCGAACACCCCGAGCTCGAAAAGAACATCGCGCGCGGAACGGACCGTGTCGAGAACGCGCTCGCACAGTTCGAGTCGAAGGTCGGCGATCTCATCGATCGGGCCAACTCGGATCGCGTCGCCTCGGCGGAACTCGTCTGGAGCGGGGTTTTCCCGGAGGGGCTCCTCCAAGAGCGCCACTTCGGATTTCTTCATCTCATCGCGCGGCACGGCACAAGCTGGATCGATCAGCTCATCGACGAGATCACGGACGCGCCGCTCGACGTCACGCACCGATTCATCTGGTTCGGGGAACGCTGACCCCCGCCGCTTTTTGAAAAACGAGCGCGATCCGTTATTCTACTCTCTCCCCGCCTCGCGAAAGGAACCTTCGATCATGACCGAGAGCTCTCCTGTCGAGAGCGCGAAGGAATGCGACATCGTCGCGTTCATGGCTCACCCCGACGACGCCGAGCTGCAGTGTGGTGGCACGCTCGCGGTGTCGGTCGCGCGTGGTTCGAAGGCGGGAGTCGTAGACTTCACGCGAGGCGAGCTCGGCACGCGTGGCACCCCCGAGCTACGGGCGGAAGAATCGGCGGCCGCGGCCCAGGAGCTCGGACTCACATCCCGGATCAATCTCGGGCTTCTCGACGGGCACTTGCACGACAACGACGAGAATCGCGACCTCGTCGTGCGTATCTTGCGCAAGATGCGACCGAAGGTCGTGCTCGCGCCGCCGCGCGAGGATCATCACGCTGACCACGTCGCCGTCGCGACGCTGCTCGAGCGCTCGGTCTACCTCGCGGGGATCGCGAAGTACGGAAGCACGGAGCCGAACGGCGAGCGCCTCGAGCCTTGGAGCCCCCACACGCTGCTCCACGCGGTCGGCTCGCGCGCGGCCGTGCCGGATCTCGTGGTCGATATCTCCGACGTGATCGAGACACGACGCCGTGCGATCGCCTGCTACCGCTCGCAGTTCTTCCAGGAAGAATCGAAGGAACGCGAGACACGCATCGCGCACCCCGGATTCCTCGAGTGGATCGAAGGCGGCCTGCGACGCTTCGGCTTCCTGATCGGGACGGAGTTCGGCGAAGCCTACACGTCGTCGTCGCCGCTGCCGGTCTTCGATCCCGTCGCGCAGTTCTCGAAGGTGCCTTGGGAATGATGGGCGAATCCGGAAACCACGAGCGACAGCTCAAGATCGGCATCGTCTGCCATCCCGCGTACGGTGGGAGCGGCGTCGTCGCGTCCGAGCTCGGTCTCGCGCTCGCGGCACGCGGACACGAAGTACACTTCTTCAGTCACTCGCTTCCCTTTCGCGTACCCGCGCGCCATCCGAACACGTTCTTTCACGAGGTCGACGTCACGTCGTACCCGCTCTTCAAGTATCCGCCGTACACGCTCGCTCTCGCGACGAAGCTCGCCGAGGTGCACCGCAAGGTGCGACTCGACGTTCTCCACGTGCATTACGCGATCCCCCACGCGATCGCGGCGCACCTCTGCTGCGAGATGCTCGGGACGGACGATCGACCGAAGACGATCACGACGCTCCACGGAACGGATATCACGCTCGTCGGTCTCGACGCGTCGTTCTTCGATATCACGCGCTTCAGCCTCGACAAGTCGGACGGCATCACGGCCGTGAGCGACTACCTCGCCGAGGAGACTCGCGAACGCTTTCAGCCGAATCGCGAGGTTCGCGTCGTCCACAACTTCATCGACTCCGACCTCTTCACACCTGCCCTGCGAAGCGAGGAGCTGCGCGAGACATGGGTCGTGCCGGGCGAGCTGCTCGTCGGACACCTCTCGAACTTCCGCCCCGTCAAGCGAGTGCTCGACGCCGTGCGCGCGTTCCATCTCTTGAGGCACGACGTACCGGCGCGGCTCTTGATGATCGGCGAAGGCGTCGATGTCGAGCCCGCGCGCAACCTCGCGGCCGAGTTCGGCATCCTGGACCACGTCACGTTCGTCGGCGCGGTCACGAAAGTGCCCGAGGTCCTCGCGCAGCTCGATCTCTTCTTGCTGCCGAGCGAGTACGAGAGCTTCGGCCTCGCGGCGCTCGAGGCGATGGCGTGTGGTGTCCCTGTCATCGCGAGCAACGCGGGCGGGCTCCCCGAAGTCATCGTCGACGGAGAATCGGGGCTCCTCTGCGACGTCGGTCAACCGGAGTGCCTGGGCAAGATGGCGAGCGACCTCCTCCGAGACGAGCCACGTCGCGTCGCGATGGGGCGTGCTGCACGACAGCGCGCCGTCGAACGCTTCCCGCTCGCACGTGTCGTCTCCGAGTACGAGCAGAACTACTTCGACGTCTTGGGAGCGTAGAGGGTCGAGAATGGTGGAGGCGAGAGGAGACATCGCGGAGATCGCGGTCAACGTCCCGCTCTCGAAGTCTTTCCACTACAAGGTCCCCGAGAAGCTCGGCGGCCGCATCGAACGCGGACATCGCGTGCTCATCCCGTTCGGTCCACGACTGGCGACGGGCGTCTGCGTCGACTTCGTCGAGGAGAGCCCCTACCCGAAGCTCAAGCCGATCCGCGACATCCTCCATCCCGACTGCCGCTTCGACGAGCACCTCCTCGAGCTGACGCGCTGGGTCGCGACGTACTACCGATCGGGCTGGGGCGAGGTCCTCGAGGCGGCGCTCCCACCCGCGATCCGTGCGGGCAAGGCCGAGCAGATGCGACGCGAGATCGTCACGCTCCGCTCTCCGGAAGAGCTGCTCGAGGAAGCGGCGAAGCTCGAGAAGAAGGCGAAGGCACGCTCTCGCACCTTGCGCTACCTCGGCCTGATGGCCTCTTCGACCTGCGGGACGGCACGAGAGGATCGCACTCAGCTCATCAAGGATTGCCCGACCACCGGCGCGATCCTCGGCAAGCTCGAGGAGGCCGGCTGGGTCCGCGAAGAGACGAAGCTCGATCGCAAGGATCCGTACGCCGACGCGGCGCAGTCGGTCCAGCCTCGTGAGGAGCCGACGCTCAATCCCGATCAAGAAGCCGCGGTCCAGACGATCTGTGATGCGCTCGACGACGGAGGCTTTCGTGCCTTCCTGCTCCACGGGGTCACGGGAAGCGGCAAGACCGAGGTCTACTTGCGCGGCCTCCGCAAGATGCTCGAGAGCGGCAAGTGCGGACTCGTCCTCCTGCCCGAGATTTCGCTGACGCCCCAGACTGTGCGGCGATTTCATGAAGCGCTCCCCGACGTTCCGACGGCCGTCCTCCACAGCATGCTCTCACCGCAAGAGCGCACGGGACAGTGGCGCGAGATTCAGGAGGGCAAGGCTCGGCTCGTCATCGGTGCGCGCTCGGCGATCTTCGCGCCGATTCCCGACCTCGGCTTCATCGTCGTCGACGAGGAGCACGAGTCGACGTACAAGCAGGACACCTCTCCGCGCTACCATGCGCGTGACGTCGCCGTGCTGCGGGCGCACATGCTCGGCATTCCGATCGTGCTCGGATCCGCGACACCGTCGCTCGAGTCGATGGAGAACGTGCGCAGTGGAAAATACGAGCTCCTGAGCTTGCCCAAGCGCGCGACATCGCACGATCTTCCCCGCGTGCAGGTCGTGCCGCTCGACAACTCGTTCTACAAGCCCGACGGCAAGGGGCTCATCACCGAGAGTCTCGATCGACTGATCCGCCGCCAGCTCCGTGACGGTGAGCAGACGCTGATCTATCTCAATCGGCGAGGCTTCAGCACCTACGTCCACTGTCTTCAGTGCGGCTACGTCGTCAAATGCGAGCATTGCGACGTCAGCATGACGTTTCACCGCGGAGTGAATCAGGTGCGCTGCCACTACTGCGGCCACTCACGACCGATCCCGAACGACTGCCCCGACTGCAAGTCGACACGCGTGCGAAAGAGTGGCGTGGGCACAGAGAAGGTCGTAGACGAGCTCGCACGACGCTACCCCGACGCGCGCGTCTTACGGCTCGATCGCGACACGGTGACGACGCACCGCAAGTTGCGAGCGGCGCTCGACGGCTTCGCGCGTGGCGATTTCGACATTCTCGTCGGCACGCAGATGGTCGCGAAGGGGCACGACTTCCCGAAGGTCAGTCTCGTCGGCATCTTGCTCGCGGACACAGGACTCCACTTCCCCGACTTCCGCGCGGCGGAGCGAACCTACCAGCTCATCACGCAGGTCTCGGGACGCGCCGGTCGGGGCAAGCGCCTCGGTCGAGTCATCGTGCAGACCTTCTCCCCCGAGCACTACGCGATCCAGCACGCCGTATCGAGCAACTTCGACGGACTGTGCGACCTCGAGCTCGACTACCGTCGCGTCCTCGGCTACCCGCCCTTCGGTCGCCTGACGAAGATCCTCGTCTCGGGCGACGACGAGGCGAACGTCAACAGCGAAGCAGATCGCATCGCACGCGCGTTACGGGAAGGAGTCGCGCCGGTGTCGGCGGTGTCGGCGGTGTCGGGGGTGTCGGCGGTGTCGGCGGAGTCGGCGGAGTCGGCGGAGTCGGCGGAGTCGACAGAAGGCGGTGGCCTGTTGGCCGCTCTACGTGCTCGGGGAAGAGACTCCGGCCCCGAAGTGCTCGGTCCTGCGCCGGCACCCATCGCTCGCATCCAGGATCGCTTCCGCGTGCAAATCCTGATCAAGGCGAAGACGACAAGGTCGGCGCAAGACCTCCTCGCAAAGTACGAGACCGCGCTCCGAGGCAAGAAAGGGGTCGACGTCAGCGTCGATGTCGACCCGCAGTCGATGCTTTGAGATCGGTTCGTTCCAGCCCCCGCGCAACGCCGCCAAACCGCTGCTGGTTGGGGTGAATCGATCGCGAAGCGATCGAGAGGGGGCTTCCCGAAAGCC
>CAYZGY010000392.1:0-7413 GCA_964478085.1 uncultured Planctomycetia bacterium | reverse complement strand
GAAGGGGAGTCACGTATCAGTCGGAGCACCCCACGCCGCGTGGGCCGGCGGACACGATCCGGACCTTCTTTCTTCCGAGCGCGGGCGAGTACGACGTGCGACTCGTGTTCTTCGAATGCGGTGGTGGATCCGAGCTCGAGCTCTTCGCTGCGCAAGGCGTGCACGACAGTTTCAACGGCAGCTTTCGCCTCGTCGGAGACGTCCGAAACGGTGGGCTTCCGGCGTACTCGAACCCCGACCTGCTCGACGGACGATCGGGATTCCGTTCCTCGATCCGAACCGACATCGACGCCGAGATGCGCGGCCAGGCGACGTCGGCGTACGTGCGCGTTCCGTTCGAGGTCGCGGATCCGGCCGCGCACGAGTCTCTGACCCTGCGCGTCAAGTACGACGACGGCTTCTACGCCTATCTCAACGGGACGGAGATCGCTCGTCGAAACGTTCCCCCTTCGGCGTCGGCGAGCGCAGTCGCTCCGTTCGATCGCCCGCGAGCGGACGCCACGACGTTCGTGGATCTCGACATCTCCGATCATCTCGGCGAGCTGAGAGCGGGAACCAATATCCTCGCGCTTCACGGCGTCAACGAGAGCGCCGACAGTGAGGAGTTCGTCGTTCACGCGGAGCTCGTGGATATCACGGTCGATTTCCGGACCACGGGATACTTCGAGACGGCGACTCCGGGGGCGCCGAACGCCGGTGGCCTCTTTCACTACGTCGCGGACACTGCTTTCTCGGTCGACCGAGGGTTCTTCGAGGAACCGTTCGAGGTCGAGATTTCCTGCGAGACTCCGGGTGCGGTGATCCGCTACACGACCGACAAGACGAAGCCGAGTCTCGACCGCGGTCACACCTACACGGGTCCGATCCAGATCTCGGGCACGACCATCCTACGCGCGATCGCGTACGCCGAAGGTCTCGAGCCGACCAACGTCGACACGCAGACCTACATCTTCCTCGACGACGTCCTCCGGCAGACCGGTGCCGGGCTTCCGGCGCAGTGGGGGAGCGTGGCGGGCGACTACGAGATGGATCCGGAGATCGTCCATCACGTCGCGTACTCGGAGACGATTCGGGACGATCTCGAGTCGATCCCCACGATGTCGATCGTCATGAACGAACGAGATCTCTTCGACAGTGGTCGTGGTATCTACTCGAACTCCCAGCAGTCCGGCTCCGCGTGGGAGCGAGAGGGGTCGGTCGAGATCATCGTTCCCGAGGGTTTCGATCTACCCGGCGGCAATGACGGCGTTCATATCGACTGCGGAGTCCGGATGCACGGCGGCGTCGGTCGCATCCCACCCGTTCTCAAGCACTCGTTTCGTCTCCTCTTCAAGGGGAAGTACGGCGCGACGAAGTTGAACTTTCCCCTATTCGCAAACTCGATTCAGCTCGCGGGGGGAGAGGCTACAGACCAATTCGACACGCTCGTCTTGCGCGCGGGCTTCAACGACTCGTGGGTTTTCCAAGACGGGTCGAGCCGTACCTACCTCACGGACGAGTTCATCCGCGGGACTCTCCTCGAGATGGGGCAGCCGAACGGTCACGGGACTTTCGTGCATCTCTACCTCAACGGAATCTACTGGGGGCTCTTCAACGCTCTCGAACGTCCGAATGCTCCGTTCGCCTCGACGTACATGGGCGGAACGAAGGCCGATTGGGACATCCTCAACTCGAGCGAGGTCATCGACGGCTCGAAGGATGCTTGGAACACGGCGCAGCAGCTCGCGAGCGCCGGCCTTTCGACACCCGAGGACTACGCCGCGATTCAGGAGTGGGTCGACATCGACAATTTGATCCACTACATGCTTGTCAACTTCTACGGCGGCAACGGCGATTGGGATCACCACAATTGGTACTCGGGTCGCTTGCGAACGCCGGGTTCCGGTTACAAGTTCTTCAGCTGGGATGCGGAAGGTTGTCTCGGAGGAACGACGGGAGGAGACCGTACGGGGCTTGCGAACGGCGACAAGCCATCGGGGCTCTACGCGGCGCTTCGCCAGAACGCCGAGTTCAACTTGCGTTTCGGTGATATCGCCCACAAGCACTGTTTCAACGGTGGTTTCCTCACGCCGACTCGCAACGCGGAGCGCTTTCGGAAGCTCGCCGATTTCATCCATGGTGCGATGGTGGGCGAGTCCGCTCGATGGGGCGACAAGGGACGCGACGACCCTCACACCCGTGACGAGGAGTGGCTGTTCTCCGTCAATCGTATGTTTGACGACTACTTTCCACGTCGTACAGACCTCCTGATCGGCTTTCTACGTGGAGCCGGGCTCTACCCCGTGATCGAAGCGCCGAGCTTCAATCGCCACGGCGGGGAGATTGACCCTGGGTTCCATCTCGAGATGTTCTCACCGCTCGGGACGATCTATTACACGACCGACGGGTCCGATCCGAGGCTGCCAGGCGGGGCCGTGAATCCGAACGCGCTCATCGCTCGATCGGGCACGGGGTCAGCACCTACTCGGACGATCATTCGTTCGGCGGCTGCGGTACGGGCTATCGTTCCACGCGACGGCACTCTCGGTCTCGACTGGATCGATCCTGCCTTCGACGATTCGTCCTGGACGCTCGGCACGACCGGGGTCGGCTACGAGCGGGGCGGCGGCGGCTACGATGAATTGATCGGACTCGATGTCGGAGAGGAGATGTTCGATGTGAACGGAAGTGTCTACGTGCGCGTGGAGTTCGAAGTCGACGAGCCCGCCGACATCGTGTCGCTGACGCTTCGCATGAAGTACGACGACGGATTCGTCGCCTACATCAACGGCGAAGAGGTCGCCGCGCGAAACGCACCCGGAGCACGCGAGTGGAACTCATTCTCTACCGCCGGTCACGTCGATGGGGAAGCGATCGTCTTCGAGGATATCAACCTTGCTGGCACCGCCGTCGATTCGCTCGTCTCGGGAATCAATGTCCTCGCGATTCACGGGCTCAACACTTCGCCGGGATCGAGCGACATGCTGATCCTCCCCGAGCTCCTCGTCACCGAGGCGGACAACGAAGAAGGCGAGAAGGTAGAAGGGGTGACGATCCCGATCCACCAGGCGACAACCTTCCGCGCTCGCGTCTACGATTCGGGGCTCGACGAATGGAGCGCGCTCAACGAGGCGACGTTCTCCATCGGGACGGACTTGCGCATCACCGAGATCATGTATCATCCTCCGGCGTCCGAGAAGGGAAGTCCTTGGCCAGGCGACGAATTCGAGTTCGTCGAGCTCAAGAACACTGGAATCGATGTGATCCAGCTCGAGCGCGTAAAGTTCATCAGGGGGATCCGGTTCGATTTCGGCACGAGTGAAGTGACCTCTCTCGCGCCAGGCGAGATCACCGTTCTCGTGCGAAATCTCTCTGCGTTCGAGTCGCTCTACGACACGAGTGACATACAGATCGCCGGCGAGTACGAAGGCCGACTCGACAACAACGGTGAGGAGATCATCCTCTACGACGAGGGAGGTGACTTCATCGTTCACCAGTTCCGTTACGACGACGATTCGTATCCGACGACGGACGGCAGGGGGCGTTCCCTCGTCGTGGTCGACGAGTTCGCGTCGATCCAATCTTGGGGCGAGTCGACGCAGTGGATGCCGAGTGACAGCATCGATGGATCGCCCGGCTTCGACGAGGGCCAATCCGTGCCGACGGGACGTCAGCGCACCGGAGACTCCAACCAAGACGGCTACCTCGACGTCTCCGATGCCGTGCACCTCCTGCTACGTCTGTTCGGCGGGCTCGCAGCGGAGCTGCCTTGCGAAGGAGACAGCCTCGAAGAAGGCAGCAACTTGGCTCTTCTTGATCTCAACAGCGACGATCGAGTCGACGTCTCTGACGCGATCTTCTACCTCGACTACCTCTACGGGGCGGGTCCGGCGCCTGAGCGCGGCGTGCGCTGCGAGAGGCTCGAGGGATGCCCGAGCGTGTGCACACCATGACCCGAAGTCTCTTTCCTACCGCGGTCCTCGTTCTCGCTTCGTCGATCACCGTGGCTGACGAACCGGGCTCGCGCGCCGGACTCGACTACTTCGAGACGCACATTCGTCCCCTGCTCGCAGAGAAGTGCTACGCTTGTCATTCGACTCGCGCGAAGAAGTCGAAGGGCGGACTTCTTCTCGACTCTCGCGCGTCGCTTCTCAAGGGCGGCAAGAGCGGTCCGGCGATCGTTCCCGGTGATCCCGACGCGAGCCTGCTGATTCGCGCGGTTCGCTACACGGACGAGGATCTCGAGATGCCGCCGGACGAGGCGCTGCCGAAGAGCGCGGTCGCTCACCTCGAACGGTGGATTCGTATCGGCGCTCCCGATCCGCGAACGGGTGAAGCGGCCGGCGACGACGCCGGGCCGGATCCTGCCGATCCGATCGCGGGACGCGCGCACTGGGTCTTTCGCCCTTTGAAGACGGTCGACGTTTCGAAGGCTCGCGACGCTGATTGGGCGCGATCACCGATCGACTCGTTTCTGCTCGCGAAGCTCGAGTCGAAGGGGCTTCGACCGGCCCCCGATGCCGATCGTCGCACGCTTGCGCGCCGTGTCCACGTCGCGTTGATCGGAATACCGCCGACGCCCGAGGAGCTCGACTCGTTCTTGAGCGACGAGCGCCCGGACGCCTTCGAGCAGCTCGTGGATTCGCTCCTCGCATCGCGTCACTTCGGCGAGCGTTGGGGACGGCATTGGCTCGACCTCGCGCGCTACGCCGACTCGAACGGCCTCGACGAGAACTTTCTATTCCGCGAGGCGTGGCGCTATCGCAACTGGGTCATCGACGCGGTCAACGCCGACATGCCCTTCGACCGTTTCCTGCTCGAGCAGATCGCGGGCGACCTCCTGCCCTACGATTCCATCGCCGAGCGCGATCGACAACGCATCGGAGCGGGTTTCCTCGTCGTCGGGCCGAAAGTTCTCCTCGGCGTTCCGAGGGAGCGACAGCGCATGGAGGTCGCCGACGAGCAGATCGATACCGTCGGCCGTGCCGTCCTCGGGATGACGCTCGGTTGCGCACGCTGTCACGACCACAAATTCGATCCCGTTCCGACGGCCGACTACTACGCGCTCGCCGGGATCTTCACCTCGACCGAGGTCATGGAGCAGCGCTTCATGCTCGGTCAGCAGCGCGTGATGGAGCGTCTTGTCGGGCTCGGGGAGAAGGGCGACGAGGCGAACGGGGCGTACGAGGGGTTCTGGCGCGAGCGCAAGGCGCGTGAGTCGCGAGCGAAGGAGGCGAAGACGGCGCTCGATCTTCTCCAGAAGGGCGACGAGGCCGCGATCGCCGACTATGCGAAGCAGCACAAGGAGGCGTTCGCAGGCGAAGCGACGGACACGACCAAGGAGAAGAATACGCGGGTCGCCGCACAGCAGGCGCACCTGCAAGCTCGGATTCGAGCAGCGACCCCTCCGAAGATTCCTCCGCGAGCGATGATTCCCGTCGACCGTTCGCCGAAGGATGAGAGGATCCGCATCGCGGGGCAGCACACGAAGCACGGGAAGACCGTGCCACGCGGTTTCCTGAGCGTGATGGGCGATCAGGCGGCGGAGATTCCGAAGGGCCGAAGTGGAAGAATCGAGCTCGCGACGTGGCTCACGGACGTGGACTCGGGTGCCGGCCGTGTCGCCGCTCGTGTCTACGCCAATCGCGTCTGGCGACATCTCATCGGTGTCGGCATCGTCCGCACCGCGGACAACTTCGGCCGCACGGGGGAAGCGCCGAGTCACCCGCGCCTTCTCGATCACCTCGCGAACGAGCTCATCGCCGGCGAGTGGTCGACGAAGTCTCTCATTCGGAAGATCGTCCTCTCGCGTTCCTTCGCGCTCAGCAGTCGTCACGACGACGCTGCGCACGCGATCGATCCGGCGAATCGTCTCCTCTGGCGCGCGCATCGCCGGCGCCTCGAGCCCGAGGTTCTACGAGACGCGATGCTCACCGCAGCCGGGACGCTCGATCGCAAGTCGATGGAGTCCACCGTCGCGTATCTCGGGGATCAGGCGACCGCCGTCGGCGCGAACAAGAATCGGCGCCGCACCGACTATCTCTGTCGCAGTCTCTACCTGCCGATCATCCGCAACGACCTTCCCGAGCTGCTCGACGTCTTCGACTTCGCCGATCCCCACCGCACGACGGGAGCGAGGCCGAAGACGATGGTCGCGACGCAGGGGCTCTACCTGCTCAATGCCGAGTCTGTCCAAGCGGCCTCGGACGCGACGGCGCAGCGCGTATTGTCGCACGCTTCCCCGGTCGATGAGCTCTACGAGTTCGTTCTCGGAGCGAAGCCGGCTTCAGAAGAGCGGGGCGAGCTGTTAGGATTCGTGCAGAAGATGCAGGATCGATTCGCGGCGCGCGGCGAGAAGGATTCGAAGCTCCGAGCGTGGAGCCTCGCGAGCCAAGCGCTCTTCGCCTCGAGTCGATTCCAGATCCTGGAGTGAGACTTTGGTCGACAAGACGAACGCCTGCCACCGTTTCCTGCCGAGCCTGACGCGCCGCGATCTTTTGAAGACGAGCGCCTGCGGTTTCGGCGGCCTCGCGCTCGCGGCGATGTCGAGTGAGGCGGCGGCCAGTGATAGCAAAGCTCTCGCCGAGCCGGCGATTCCCGCGCGCGCGAAGAGGGTCATCTTCCTCTTCATGTGGGGCGGTCCGAGCCACGTCGATCTCTTCGACCCGAAGCCCGATCTCAAGAAGCACTCGGGCAAGTCGCTCGCGGGCTCGTCGGTGGGGCTGAAGCGAAAGTCGCTCGGGACGGCGATGGGCTCGCCGTTCTCGTTCTCGCGACACGGTGAGGGCGGCGTCTGGATCAGCGAGCTCTTTCCGCACCTCTCGCAGCACGCCGATCGACTCTGCGTCATTCGCTCTCTTCACACCGAAGGCTCCGCGCACGGCGAAGCGCTTCTTCGTCTTCACACGGGGCAGGCAAACCTCGTCCGGCCGAGTGTCGGCGCGTGGGTGAGCTACGGCCTCGGCCGTGCGAGCGAGGAGCTTCCCGCCTTCGTGACGATCTCGCCGCCGCGCGGCCATGGCGGTGTGCAGAATTACGGCAACGCGTTCCTGCCGTCGATCCACCAAGGGCTCGCGATCGGCTCCGCCGAGATTCCGATCAAGAACGCGGTCGTCGCGAACCTTTCGAACAAGAAGACGAGTCGCGACGATCAGCGTGAGCAGCTCGAGATGATTCAGTCGATCAATCGACGACACCTGCGTGAGGTTTCTGTCGATGCGGACGTCGAAGGGCTCATCGCGAACTACGAGCTCGCGTTTCGTTTGCAGTCGACGATGCCGCAGATTCTCAGCATCGACGACGAATCGAAAGAGACGCTCGACCTCTACGGCATCGGCTCGAAGACGACGGACAACTTCGGGCGACAGTGTCTCCTCGCGCGCAAGTTCGCCGAGAGTGGCGTCCGCTACCTGCAAGTCTCGACCGACTACACCT
>CAYZGY010000391.1:0-7494 GCA_964478085.1 uncultured Planctomycetia bacterium | reverse complement strand
TATTGGTGGGGTACGTGTGGGTGGTTTTCCTCTTTAATGCCTGCGCGTCGTCTTAGTTTCAGGCTACTCCCCGGCGCAGACTCGTATCGCGACCGGGCATCGCGCGGGTCTCCGCCCTTCTCGCTCAGAACGGAAACCCGCCATGCTCCCTCCCTCCATCGAACAAAAGCTCCGCGAGTCGGTCGAGCAGCACAAAGAGCTCGAGCAGCAGCTCTCCGACCCCGAGCTCGCCGGCAACCCGGGGAAGTTCAAGGTCGTCGCGCGCGAGTGCGGCGCGCTCGCGAAGCTCGTCGAGCGGTACAAGTCGTACGAGCTGATGCGCCAAAGCCTCGAGGAGAACGAGGCGATCGCGGCAGATTCGGGCGAAGACGAAGAGTTCCGCGAGATGGCGCGCGAGGAGATCGACCGGCTCAAGCCGCTCGTCGAAGCGGCGGAGCAAGAGCTCGTCGACCGGATCCTCGTCGAGGACAAGAACGCGAGCCGCAACGTCATCATGGAGATCCGCGCCGGGACGGGCGGTGATGAGGCCGGCCTCTTCGTCGGCGACCTCTTCCGCATGTACTCGCGCTTCGCCGAACGCAAAGGCTGGAAGATCGAGGTGATCGAAGGAAGCCCGACCGAGCTCGGCGGCTTCAAGGAGATCATCTTCAGCGTCTCGGGCGAAGAGGTGCACGGCGCGCTCCGCTACGAGATGGGCGGCCACCGCGTGCAGCGCGTCCCCGAAACGGAGACACAGGGACGCATCCACACCTCGGCAGCGACGGTCGCAGTCATGGGAGAGCCCGAAGAGGTCGAGATCGAGCTCAACAAGACCGAGATCAAGATGGACTTTTACCGCTCGTCCGGCCCCGGCGGTCAGAAGGTCAACAAGACCGACTCGGCCGTCCGACTCACGCACATCCCGACGGGCATCGTCGTCGCGATCCAGGACGAGACCTCCCAGCACAAGAATCGTGCCAAGGCAGAACGCGTGCTCCGCTCGCGCCTCTACGATCACTACGAGAGCCAGCGCCTCGCCGAAGAGCAGAACATCCGCCGCAACCAGCTCGGCTCCGGAGATCGCAGTCAGCGCATCCGCACTTACAACTTCCCGCAGAACCGCTGCACGGATCACCGCATCGGCCAGAACTTCAATCTCGACAAGATCGCGAAAGAAGGCGATCTTGAGGCCTTGATCGGCGCGCTGCGCGAGTTCGATCGCGAGGAGCGCCTCAAGAACCTCTAACAGCCTGTTGAAGAAGTGCTTCGAGTTCAACGGGCTGCTGAACCGAATCGAGAACGGCCGAAGAGCCCGCACATGGTGAGTGATCAGCGAGCTGCGAAACAGAAGTGGACCGTCGCCGAGCTCCTCGACTGGACCGAGGGCTTCTTCCGCAGTCGCGAGATCCCGACTCCGCGTCTCGACGCCGAGCTGCTGCTCTCGAGCGTCCTCGGCGGTGGGCGACTGAAGCTCTACACCGACTATTCGAAGCCCGTCGACCCAAAGGAGCGCGCGCGCTTTCGTGAGCTCGTCGAGCGACGCGCCAAGCGAGAGCCGGTCGCCTACCTCGTCGGCGTGCGCGAGTTCTACTCGCTGCGCTTCACCGTCTCGCCCGCGGTCCTGATTCCGCGACCCGAGACCGAGCACCTCATCGACGAGAGCGTCGAAATTCTCAACGCAGACCCCGAGACGCCGAAGCGCGTCCTCGACCTCGGAACGGGTAGCGGCTGCATCGCGATCACCATCGCGTCGCAGTGTCCTGACGCATCGGTCGTCGCCGTCGACATCGACGAGCGCGCAATCGACATCGCGCGTCGCAACGCGGCCGATAACGGTGTGCAAGACCGTGTCGAGTTTCGTCAGGGCGATCTCTTCGCCGCACTTTCGCCGGACGATGCGCCGTTCGATGTCGTCGTTTCGAATCCTCCCTACGTTTCGGCGAGAGAATTCTCGACGCTCATGGACGACGTTCGAAGCTTCGAGCCTCGACTCGCTCTCGTCGATGAGAGGAGCACGACGCACGATGGCTACGGCTTCTACGACGCGATCGCTGACGGTGTCGGATCCTACCTCACACCGCAGGGTGTGGTTCTCGTCGAGGTCGGCGATGGGCAAGCGGACGAAGTGGTCCGACGTTTTGGTGCGCGTGGCTTCTCGAAGACGCGTCTCGTTCGCGACTACGGTGGCATAAATCGCTTCGTGATCGCGACTTCCGCTTGACGCCCCGAGGCGGATCGCTACAATCCCCTCACCTGAACACCCGCAAGACGCCTTGAACCAGGGCAGCCTCACCGAAGAGAAGGGAAGTGGAGAGCTGTGGACAAGATCGTCATCGAGGGCGGGGTCCCGCTAAAAGGGACAGTGGAGATTCGTGGCGCCAAAAACGCCGCGCTGCCGATTCTATTCTCCACGATCCTCACTGACAGACCGTGCAAGATCGAGAACGTGCCGCGTCTCCGTGACGTCGATAGTGCGTTGCTGATCTTGCGTGAACTCGGAATGCACTGCGAGCGCTCGCTCGACGACACGGTGCATATCCAGCTCGAGGACGACGACTGCGTCACCGCGCCGTACGACCACGTGCGCAAGATGCGTGCGTCGGTCTGCGCGCTCGGCCCCCTCCTCGCGCGCCGCGGCAAAGCCCGCGTCTCGCTGCCCGGTGGTTGCGTCTTCGGCGTTCGGCCGATCGATCTCCACCTCAAGGGGCTGCGTGCGCTCGGCGCGAAGATCGATATTCAGCACGGATACATCGAAGCCTCGGTCGATCCCGCCAAGGGACGACTTCAAGGCTCGCGCATCTACCTCGGCGGCCCCTACGGCTCGAGTGTGCTCGGCACGGCGAACGTGATGATGGCCGCGACCCTCGCCGAGGGCACGACGGTGATCGAAAGCGCCGCGTGCGAGCCCGAGATCGTCGACCTGGCGAACTTCCTCGTCAGCATGGGCGCGCGCATCGAAGGAATCGGCACACCGTCCGTCGTGATTCACGGCGTCGACGCGCTCGACGGGGCGGAACACAGCGTCATCCCGGACCGCATCGAGGCGGGAACCTTCCTCATCGCCGGTGCGATCACGCGCGGCGAGGTCATCGTCAAAGGTGCCGACTACACGCACCTCGGCGCGCTGATCGACGGCCTCCATCGAGCGGGCGTCTACCTCAACGTCGAGGACGACCTCATCCGCGTCACGACGAACGGGAGCTTCCGTCCCGTCGACGTCGCGACGCTCCCCTACCCCGGCTTCCCGACGGATCTCCAGGCGCAGTTCATGGCGCTCTTGAGTCTCGCGGACGGCATCAGCGTCATCACCGAGAAGGTCTACCCCGACCGCTTCATCCATATTTCCGAGCTCTGTCGTATGGGCGCCAATATCCGCAAGGAAGGCCCCTCGGCGATCGTCATCGGAACGGACAAGCTCAGCGGCGCCCCCGTGATGGCCTCCGACCTTCGCGCCAGCGCCAGCCTCGTCCTCGCCGGCCTCGTCGCCCAAGGAACGACGGAGGTGCACCGCATCTACCACGTCGACCGCGGCTACGAGCGCATCGAGGAACGCCTGCGCAATCTCGGCGCGAAGATCTGGCGGGAGAAGGAAGAGGTGACGTCGTAACGGCGCCGTCTTCCTATCGATCGATCGACTCGAGAGCGGCCCGAAACGGTCCCAGCACTGATTCGAGCCACTCTCGCGCGACCGCGACCTCTCCGTCGAAGTGGCGGTTCCCTTCGCTTTCGATCACCGCCGCGGGAAACGGTGAGAATGATTTCAGCTCTTCGCCTTCGCGTAGGACGCGAAGAGTCGTTTCGGGCGCGCTTTCTCGTACGAATCGCTCGGCAAGATCAACATCAAGATCACGGTTCGACGACTCGGTGCCATCGCCAAAACACGTGGCGAGGAATTCGGCAAAGGCCGGGATGCGGCGCGCGAGCTCGACGCGAGTTAACGTGAGCTTCCTCGATGGTCGCAGGTCGATCTCGAGGAGCCGACGCGCGGCGTTTCGCGCCAGCTCGAGCTGACCCGCAAGCCCCATGCTCGTACGCTCGAGACTCACGAGGTGATTCGCGAGCTCCCATTCCGTCGCGCCTCGCTCGAGTAGAGCAAACACGGAGCCGACGTAGTTCGTGTACTCTCTCCGGGCCTCGCGAGTGTCGGAAACCCCGATCGGGTCCCACGTGAGCCAAAGCACCTCGTCGATTTCACGCCGGACGCCCGCAGAGTGTTCGGACTCTCGTGTCATGCAGATGGCTCCGAGCCCGACGATTCTCCGTCGCGCAACACGTCCTCGACCATCGCGAGGATCAGAGTCTGCTGCGAGCGCTGCAATCGAACGCAGGGTCGAGCCTCCTTGAGCATCGCCACGGCGTCGTCGAGGTAGACGTCGAGGTAGACGTTTCCTTGGAGGAGCTTTCGATCGAGACGAAACTCTATCTGCGTACCATCGGGTTCGTCGGTCGGCAGTCCTGCGTCGTAGTAGACGGCGATCGTGCGCCCCGCACGAGCCACCTCGACCTTCGTGCACTTTCCACAACGCGCGGAGTCGGAAGCGAGCCAGAGCGCCTGCCGCAGGAGCATGATCGGAATCTCCGGGCTCGAGAGATTCGGACCGAGGTAATGCTTCGGTCGCTTCCGAATGCAGTAACTCGCGCTGCCGACCTCCGGCTCGCGGCTGTCGTCGTCCGAGACACTCACGAGGCCCTCCTGACTTCTCAGTCGTCGAAGAACTCCACCTCTCCCGTGTCGAGCGAGTACTCCGCTCCGATCACTCGCAGTCCGTCGGACTCGATGAGCGGAGTGAGGATCGGCGATCGACTGCGCAGCTGCTCGACCGAAATCCGCACGTTTTCGCGGACGGCCTTGGCGACGAGCGCCGCTTGATCACCACGATCTTCCGAGTCGAGGAAGGCCTCGACCGACGGGCGCACGCGATCGACGATCGAGCAGAGACCCGGCGAAAGCTCCTCGCTCGGGTTCTCGATCTCCTTCGCGGCCACGGCGACCGCTCCACAGCGCGAGTGGCCGAGGACGACGACGAGTCGCGTGCCGAAGCTCGCCGCAGCAAACTCGACGCTGCCGACCTGGGACGGCGTCGCGATGTTCCCGGCGACGCGCACGATGAAGAGATCGCCGATGCCTTGATCGAAGACGATCTCCGCGGGCACGCGCGAATCGGCGCAGCCCAGAATCACGGCGAAGGGAGATTGCGAGACGGCGACTTCCTGGCGGCGCGCGAGGGAGTCGCGGATCCCCGCACCGATGTGACCCGCGACAAATCGTCGATTGCCGTCCCGTAAACGCTCGAGAGCTTCGCTGGCTGTGATCATCGTCCTGATATTCCCGTTCGAGCCCGGCTGTCCTGAAACAGCCTAAGACACTACCTCAAAAACACTTACAAATCAACGAGGCGATCTCGATCGCACCCGCGGTACGAAATCCCCCAACTTCACGGATTCTTCATGATTCCCACACAACGACTTTAGACGTGTCCGGTACACCTCACTCCCAGTTGTTAAGAAGAATCAAAGAACTGATGAACGGCGCACCGAGCGCCCGTCCCGAATACGGAGGTCCTACGATGCGATCGCGCGTCGCCCAGTTTTCCCTTCTCGCCAGCCTGATCGCCCTCTCGTCCTGCGGCAGCGAAGACCCCAACAAGATGATCCTCGTCAGCCGCTCGAACAGCTCGGGTACTTACGCGTACTTCCAGAAGGCGGTCCTCAAAGGACAGAAGTTCAAGCAGAACACGATCGACCAAGCCGGTTCGAAGGATGTCGTCTCGCTCGTCGAAAAGACGAAGAGCGCCATCGGTTACAGCGGCATGGGTTACGCGACGCCCGGCGTCAAGATGCTCGACGTCGCCCGCACCGAAGGTGGTGAAGCGTTCGCGCCGTTAAAATCCAACGCCGCCTCGGGCAAGTACCCGATCGCGCGCCCCCTGATGCTCTACACCGCGGGTGAGCCGACCGGACCGCTCAAGGAGTACATCGAGTGGATCAAGTCGCCGGAAGGCCAGGCGATCGTCGATAAGAACGACTACGTCGGCGTTCCCCCGACGGGCAAGCACACCGGCCCCGGCACGACCGAGGAAGTTTCGATCAAGGTCAGCGGGTCGGACACGATGGTCGACCTCGCCGGTGCCTGGGCGGAAGCCTACAACAATAAGTATCCCAACATCCGCGTCTCGGTCAGTGGTGGCGGCTCCGGTTTCGGTATCGCCGATCTCATGGCGGGCAAAGCCGAGATCGCCAACGCCAGCCGAACCATGAAGGAAGGCGAGACGGCGGAGATGAAGGAGAAGACCAACAGGGACGCTGTCAAGCACGTCGTCGGCATGGACGCCCTCGCGGTTTACGTCCACCCCGACAACCCGTTGAAGTCGATCTCGCTCGAGAAGCTCGCCAAGATCTTCGGTGAGGACGGCGACATCGAGAATTGGACACAGCTCGAAGTCGACTTCAGCAAGTAAGAACGCAGCCGACTGCGATCTCTCGATCGATCTGAGGTGGCGCCACACCGCCGTCACTCGTCGAGCTCAATATTCCGGGCCGCCTCGCGAGAAGCCGCGGGGCGGCCCCACTCTCGCTTTCCGAATCTCATTTCCCAGACCACGAACACAGGGCTGACGTATGAGCGCTGGTCAATCACGCGGGCTGCTCGATAGGAGCGAGCCAGCGATCGTGTTCCTGATCCGCCTTTGCGGTTGGAGCTCGATCATCTTCGTGTTCGGCATCTTCATCTTCATTTTCAAAGAAGGTGCGCCGTACCTTTTCAACAAGCTCGAGCACGAAGTCGAGGAAACCGCCTCCGAGAGCGGCAAGCCCTCGGTCCTCTTCACCGAGATTCCGCACGAAGTTCCCGCAGACGTGATGAAGGACCGTATCAACGACCCGTTTCGACGGATCGACAAGGTCGCCGACGACGGTGACAACGGAATCCTCTTCACGGTCGGCGCTGGTGCAGACTCGAAGATCGTCGGCGAAGAGACCCTCGCGTCCCTGAAACGTGACGAGACCCGCTCCTACCTGTTCGAGGGTGTCGAGCTCGAGGTCGTCAGCGCGACGACCGCAGACGCTCCGGGCACCTTTCGACTCAAGAAGGGCGAGGGCGGCAGTCAGGAATTCGACTTTCAGCGCCAGTCGCTCGTCAGCGAATTCCAGAGCGACGCCGTTCGTAAGCCGATCCCTGGCGTCGTCTCGGCCGAGCTGGTCAGCGGCGTCGATGTGCGCGTGTTCGTCACGCCCGACGCCGAACACGAGGCGGTCGTCTCGAGCATCGTCAGCGAACTCGAGCTTCGCGAAGATCACAGCCATCTCAACAAGTTCTTCTTGAGCTCGCGCTGGTACCCGAGTCACGAATCGGCGCCCGAGTTCGGAATCTTGGCGCTGATCCTCGGAACGATCTCGGTGACCCTGCTCGCGATGTTGATGTGCGTTCCGCTCGGTCTCGGTGCTGCGGTCTTCGTCTCGGAGTTCTGCACCGGCAAGATCAAGGAAACGCTCAAGGTCGTCATCGAGCTGCTCGCC
>CAYZGY010000390.1:0-7503 GCA_964478085.1 uncultured Planctomycetia bacterium | reverse complement strand
GAATCCCGACATAGACCGAAAGCTCGTCCTCGATACGCGTCGCAGCATCCAGAGCGTGTGCCAGCGCCTCGTTCAACGCACGCGCCCTGCGATTCAGAAGGTCTTTCAGACGGACGGAATCGACGCGGCGAAAGCCGAGCTCGCGAAGCTTCGCGCCAAGCTGCCGAAGAACCAAGCCTCCCGACTCGACTCGATCGAGGAGGAGATCCAGCTCGCCGAGGCGAAGGCCGAAAACTCGGCCGAGACCGTCGCTCAGCTCGCGCCTCGAGTGCGTGATCACATCGCCCGACTCGAGTTCGCGAAGGCGAGCGCCGAGATCGAAAAGGTCGCGACGATCTTTCAGGCCGCTTCTGGCGACTCGGCGAAGGAGGGAGCTGCGAAGATCCAGAAGCTGCGAGCACACGTCGCCGCCGCCAAGATGACGTGGGAGGCTCTTCTCGCGGAGCTTGCCAAGAAGGCACGAGCCCGATCGACGTTCAAGGCGACCTTCGCAGCGACGCTCAACGATGTCGCCCGCCCTGCGGAGAGGCGATACCGCGCGGTTTCCGTCTTCGAGACGGGTATCGAGGTCCTGCCGGTGACGTCGAAGAAAGGCGTCACCTCGTCCTTGCGGCCGATTCTCTCGGCGAGCGATGCCAATCTCATCGAGTGGGCCCTTGATGGTACGGATGGTAAGACCGACGAGGCGCAGGTGCGTCTCGGTCTCGGTCTCCTTTTGACCTACCGGCACGGGGTCGACCGCGGCGAAGGACTGTTCGAGCTCCAAAAGCTCCCCGAGGACGAGCAGCGAGAGCTGTCGAATTTGCTCGACGAGTCGCGCACTCTTTGGTTCGAGCACCGACTTGCTTCGGCGAAGACTGCTGAGTCGAAACTGCTCGATGCCGGCAAGGCGGCCAAGGGAGCTCAGTGGGACTTCGTCGCGAACGAAGCCGCGATCTTGATTCAGGCTTGGAGTGATCGCTCGGGCTGGACCGAGGTCCGTGATGTGGTGCACGACTTGTTCCTCACCGCGCGTCTCGCCGCACTCGCCTCGCGTCCGAGTGGAGACGTGTTTCACGCGGCGAGCATGAGGACCGACGCGAGCGGTCTCGTGCGTCTCACTTACGATTTCTCCGACGAGCAACAGCTCGACGATTTCATCACGATCGGCGGCCGCCGCGCGATAGGCTGGGACGAGCGAAAGAAGGTCGTCAAGGTCAACGGCGAGATCCGCTTCCTCCACGGCAATCCGTTCCGCAATCGCCTTTCGATCACCGCGACGGTGCCGAAGGGCGGATATTACGTTCAGCGTCCGAACATCAACTTCGCGCTCTGGACGCACGACGGCGACGTCGTGACACCGACCATGGAAGGCCTCGATTTTCGCCGCTGGCGACCCGGCCAGGGATCCGACGATCCCGAGCCGAAGGATTACTTCGTCGTCGGTACGGGGTACGTCTTCAAGGTCGACCTGTCCGAGCTCGGTCGCGACATCGGTCTCGGCGGTCGACTCGGCGGCACGCTCGAGCGCTTCCTTCCGCCGTACCTGCGAGAGCCGTCGCTCGTGATTCTGGCCGCTGAGCGCGGCAAGGGGCTCCATCACACGATCAAGGAGTCGATCTGGGACGGTTCCGCCGGGACTCTGCTCCGCGGTGGGACGGTCAAGGTCTCGATCCAGATGTACGGCTCGAACCTCGCGTGGAAGGTCAACAAGAAGTCGATCAACTTCTCCTCGAGTCGCTACCTTAGCCGTCTCGTTCCCGAGGACCCCCACTCCGGATCCTTCACGATGTTCACGAACGGCGAGACGGTTTACATCTCTTCGCTCGAGATTGCCGGCGAGCTCGACCCGTCCTGGTCCGAGTCTCACTCCCAACGTGTGGTCGAGTCAGAGCTCAAGAGACTCGACCCGACGTACTCTACCGAACGAGAAGACCCGTGATTCCGGTCGGAGTTCCGGTTCGTCGTCCGAAATAGGCCAGCTGCTACCTCTTAACTCGATGCTGCGGAGAATCGTTCTTCTCGTCGTGTTGGTTCTTGTCGTCGCTCCTCTCGTCCAGGCGAAGGAGCCGCCGTTTTCGATTCGCTGTGGGCTGGGCTCGATCCCACGCCACCTGCGCGGTTTCGAGAAGGACCTGATCGCCGATGCGGCGTTCAACGTCCGCCGTGGCTACGGCTTCGTCGGTGGGCGCGCCGGGCGTCTGCTGGCGGGTTCGGTGCGTGGTGCACCCGAAGAGTGGCCCGTCACGTGGCGAGAAGGTGCGCTCAAGTACTCGTTCCGGATTCCGCGTGGCGAGTATCTCGTCCGACTCGCGTTCGTCGAGACGAACGTCGCGAATCCGGGCATGCGCGTCTTCGACGTGTTAGCGGAAGACTCGGTAGTTCTCGACGATGTCGACATCGTCGCCGATGCCGGCGATTTCACGTGGTACGAGCGTGCGGTGTCGGTCAAAGTCTTCGACGGCTGGCTCGACCTTCGATTCGTCGCGGAGACAGGCGATCAAGCTCCTCGCGTCTCGTGGCTTTCCGTGACGCCGCTCGAGAAGAGGGACGGAGCCCTGCCGCCGGCGCTGAGGGTCGAAGGCCGCCCGGGTCCTCTCCACAACGATCTCCTGTGGCAAGCGGTCGAGCCCGATGCTGGAACGAACAACTCGAAGTGCGTCGTCGGATACGGCGTCTTTCGCTCGGAATCTCCGGAGGGACCCTTCGAGAGCCTGACGCCTTCGCCTGTTCGTGTGCCCTTCTTTCGCGATCGTGGCGTCTCGAGCGGAACGACGTACTACTACAAAGTCCGCGCGTACGGAATCGAGGGCGGGCAGGGGGCCTACTCCGCGCCTCTCGCTCTTACCGCGCGCAACTTCGAGTTCCGAGGGCTCAAGGTCTACAACCTCGAGATCGCTCCCGAGGCGCTCCAGCGTGCGTCGACACGGCGCGACCCGACGACGTTTACGCCGGCCGAGGTCGTGATGCACGATCGACGCTTTCCCGTTCGGTTCGGCTACGACACGAGCCACGACGGCTGGCAGCGCCGCAAGTCGATTCGAGTCGACATGACCCTCGATCGCTTCCGATCCTTCGGCAAGCGAGCGGAGCTCTTTCTCAGCGCCGAGAACGGTGACTGGACGCAGCTTCGCGAAAAGCTCTGCGCCGAGGCCGCGGGCTTGCTCGGCCTTCCCGCGCCGCGCGTCACTCCTGTGCTCGTTACCGTCAACGGTCGTCCGGTGGGTTTCCGTTGGGACCTCGAGGACGTCGACAGCAAGTTCCGTAAGCGCGTCCGCCTCGATCGCGTCGGCCTTCTCGCGAGATGGATAGGCAACGATCGTTGGCGTAGCGATTGGCTGCCCCGCGGAGAGCGCGTCGGGAAGAGTGGAGACATCGTTGCTCTCAACGAGCTCGTGCAGCAGCTCCACTCCCTTCATCCTGGAGAGATCTGGGCGTTCTTCACGAAGTACTTTTACCTCGAGCGTTGGATCGATCGAATGGCCTTCGCCGCCGTGCGCGGCGAGCTCGATCTCGCTCCCGAAGACACCCTGCTCCTTCGCGACTCGCGCAACGGCAAGTGGGAAATGTTCCGGGCGAAGCACCGAAGCGGAGATTGGGGTATCTACGACGATTCGGTCGAGGTAGCCGTTCCGACCGAGGAGGAGATCGACCGCGTCCTCTTCCCGTGGGCACAACGAATCGGGCAGGCGAAGCGGCCGGATTGGATGGTCCTCTTCACGCGATTCTTCCAATCGCGTCACCATCGCGATCTCTACCTCCGACGCGTCGAGTCGATGCTCGAGGAGGAGCTCGCGCCGGACCGCTTCGACGAGCTCGTCGATCAGACCTTCGAGTCGGTACGCGAGCACGTGCTCGACGAGTCCGACCTGTGGCCTTACGACGGCGGACGCACGTTCCTGAGCGGGCCGGAGAAGATCAAGCTCGCCCATCGTGAACGTGTCGCTACGCTCAAGAAGCGCATCGAGGCGGTGCGAGACGAACCGGACGAGCCGCTCGTGATCGACCGCTACTTCTTGCGCCCGTCTTCTGCTGACGCGCCGCGTTGGGTCGAGATTCGCAATCGTTCGCAGGATCCTGTCGCGCTCTCGAAGTACCGCCTCTCCGACGGTTTCGGTCGTTCGCCGCGAATCGTCAGCTCGCGTGTGACTCTCGGACCGGGCGAGGTCTTCCGTTCGAAGCTGCCCAAGTCGAAGGATGCAGAGATTTTCGCGTCCCACGGCTCGATCGTCCTCTGGCGGCATGTCGGCGGTGGTCGACGTGTCGTCTCGGACTTCGTCTACTTCGGCACGCAGACGACCGACATCGCCTACGGGCGCGACTCTTCGGTTCCGAGCGGTTGGCGTTTCTTCCACTCGTCGGAGCTCGCCTCGCCCGAAGCTGCAGCGGATCCCGAAAACGTCGCGAAGGGGCGTGCGCTTCGATCCTCTCCGGCAACCTACCGTACGATGCTCAAGAAGCAGAAGAACGACGACCTGACGATCGAGCTTCAGTTGACCGATCGAGCGCGCGAGGGCGCCGGCAAGATCGAGAAGGTGGAGATTCGTTTCCGCGCGGCCGGCGAGACCGAGTTCCGTTCCACGCCGATGGCGTGGGACGACAAGCGCTTCGCCTACTCGTCGACTCTCCAGGCGAATGACAGCCGTCCGAGGACGGAGTACTACTTCGTCGCGAAGACCGACTCCGGGCTCGACCGGAACTATCCGCTCGGCGCGCCCGACATCACGCTCGTGATCCCCGTGCTTCCGAAGCTCAAGATCAACGAGATTTGCCCGAGGCCCGGGAACGACCCCGAAGCGCCGGGAGAGTTCATCGAGCTCGTCAACGACGGTGATCAACCCATCTCGATTCGAGGCCTCCACCTCAGCGACGATCAGCGTCGACCGACGAAGTGGCGTATCACCGAGAAGATCACGCTGCAGCCGAAGGACTACGTCGTGTTCTACGCCGACGGTCTCAATCGCGGGCGCCACACGAACTTCAAGCTCTCGAACTCGGGAGAGTTCGTCGGACTCTACGCACGGACGGAAGAGGGCTACCTGCGCATCGACGCGGTCGCGTTCCGTGGTGTTCCGCTCGGTCAGTCCTGGGGACGCAAGCAGGACGGCACGCGTAGCTATCGAATCTGGAAGGACCCGACACCGGGGAAGCGCAATCTTCCGAAGATCCCGAAGGAGCTGCTCGAGAAGAACCGCGCGAAGGGTGAGCAGCCGCCTGTCGGAACGGGTGAGGGGCGCCAGTGAGACGGACGCTAGTCCTCAGAGCTCCTCTTCCTCGAACATCTCCGCGAGTTCGGCTTTGAACTTCTTGTAGCTCGCGTGCTTTCGGAGATTGATCAGATCTCCGTCCTTGTCGATGTTCTCGAAGTGCTCGGGGTTTCCCTCGACCGCCTCGCGCAGGTACTTCTTCGCCTGCTCCAGATTCCCATGGAGCGAGTTCGAGCACGCAGCGTTGTAGTAGTGGAGCGTCGTCTGCGCCTTGAGAGGGGTGAGAAACTGCTTCGGCAAGCCGGCTCGACGCCGCATCTCGTACATCTCGTTCGACGTCTTGAGGATCGTCTCGTACGACGCGACCGCTCGCTCGTAGTTGCGGACGCGGTAGTACAGGTTCGCGAGCTGCAAATTCGCGCTCAGGCGCACCTCGGGTCGCTTCGAGTCACGGAAACGCGAGTACTCCTTGAACTCGGCGTCGACCGCGTGTGTGTCGCCGAAGATCGCGAGGAGGATTCCGATCTCCTCACGAAGCGAAGGCGGAAGGAGGAGGTCGCTGTGGAGCTCGCGCAGTCTCGGCAACGACTTCTTATCGGCGATGTCCGCGATGCCTCGGCAGCTCACGATACGAACTTCAAACGCGGTCGACTCGTCGTCGAGGAGCGCGAAGAGCGCGCGCAGATTGAGCTCGCGATCCTTCTTGAACTCTGCGTATTGGCCGTCGAAGGTGAGCTGCGTCGCCATCGCGGCGCGTAGAGTCTTCGTGACGCGGGCAGCCGCTTGCCAGGTGATTGCGTGATCGAGCGCGCGTTGGATCCGTTCGTCCTTCGCCTTCGTACGTGCTGCCTTGGTCTCGGGAAGTGCGTTCGGCCCCAACGCCCCGAGCATGTGCACGAGAGCGGGCAGATCTTTCGGCTTCGCGCTCTCGAGTTGTAGGAGGAGCGACACGACGTCTCCGCCCTTCGAGTCCTGAGCGGCGATCTCTCGAACGATTCCGAGCGAGATCGCGACGACGGCGAGAGGGACGACGAAATGGCGAGCTATCACAGTGAGCCTCCAAGGAGTATCCAGAACATCTGGAAGAATTCTAACGGTCCCGGTTACGGTGACGAACCGGAAAACCACCGCCATGGAAGCTATCGGCGTTTCGCCAGGGAGTTCTTATGTCCGACAAGGTGATCGGCGTCGGAATCGTCGGCTCGGGATTCATCTCGGAAATCCACGCGACCTCATTCGCGCAGGCCCGCGGCGCGGAGATGGTCGCGGTAGCGTCCCGCCAGGATGATCGCGCTCGCGACTTCGCCTCCCGTCACGGAATCCCGCGTGTCGTCGCCGACTACCGCGAGCTCATCGCGCTCCCGGAGGTCGACGTGATTTGCCTCGGCGTGCCGAATGACCTCCATCACGAGATGACCGTCGCCGCAGCACGGGCCGGGAAGCACGTGATCATCGAGAAGCCCCTCTGCCGCAATCTCCGCGAGGGTCGCGAGATGGTCGCAGCGGGCAAGGAGAACGGCGTGCACCTCTTCTACGCGGAAGAGCTCTGCTTCGCGCCGAAGTACGTCCGAGCCAAGGAGCTCGTCGACTCGGGTGCGGTCGGTGACGTCTTCCTCGTCAAGCAAGCCGAGATGCACGACGGCCCGCATGCCGATTGGTTCTGGGACGTCGAGCGGTCGGGTGGCGGCGTCGCGCTCGACATGGGCTGTCACGCGATCGAGTTCTTCCGCTGGATGCTCGGCAAGCCTCCGATCAAGAGCGTCTACGCGCAGATGGGAACTTACGTCCACGGCGACAAGACTCGCGCCGACGATCACTCGATCATCATCGTCGAGTTCGAAGGCGGCGCTATGGGCATGGCCGAGGCGAGCTGGGCGAAGGTCGGTGGCATGGAAGATCGAGCCGAGATCTACGGATCGAAGGGTGTCTCGTATCCCGACCTCTTGAGAGGCTCCTCGATTCTGACGTACTCCGCGAGCGGCTACGACTACGCGGTGGAGAAGGCGGGCGCGACGAAGGGCTGGTCCTTCACGATGTTCGAGGAGGCGTGGAACTACGGTTTTCCGCAAGAGATGCAGCACTTCATCGACGTGCTGCGAAACGGAGGCGACCCGATCGAGACGGCCGAAGACGGTCTGGTCGTGCTCGAGGCGGTCTTCGCCGCGTACGAGTCGGCGGGCAAGGGGCGAAAGGTCGAGCTGCCGTTCGCAACCGACGCGGACAAGCCGATCGATCTTTGGAGGCCTTGAACGAGGGGTCAGCCCGAAAGATCGACGAACCACGCCTCGGGTGCGTGCGCAGCGACCACTTCACGCGC
>CAYZGY010000389.1:0-7512 GCA_964478085.1 uncultured Planctomycetia bacterium | reverse complement strand
CGGCGGATGTCGAGATGACGTCACGACGCGGCGATGCGCCGATGCGCCGCGTGGCTCGAGCGCATGTTCTCGCGATCCTTCCGGCAGCGGTCGGCGGGAAAGATTTGCCCGTTCATCGCGATGTAGACGCCCGGCGGGAGTGTCTGCGCAGCCGTGACAGCGCAGCCGACGTTGAACTCGGCGTCGCTCGTCTGAAATCTCGCCGGTTGAAGCGATCCGGTGAGAACGATCGTCTTGCCTTCGACCTTTCCGAGCACGCGACCCGTCTCGACCATCGTGTCCGTGCCGTGAGTGATCACGATCCGCGAGGCGGGGCAATCACGGACCGCCTCGCGGATCGTGGCGCGGTCCTCGTCGGTCAGCTCGAGACTGTCCTTGCTCAGAAGCTGCGTGAAGCCGTAGCGGAATCCGACGCGCGCCTCCTCGAGAAGGTGGACGACCTGCGGATCACCGACCTGGAACTCGCTGAGCGCGTCGAAGTAAATCTTGTCGATCGTGCCGCCGGTCGAGAAGACGTGGAGATCGTCGGTGCTCATGAATCGCGATGGCTACTTCGCAGGAACGGTGACGTCGATTCGAGCGACGGTGTCTTCGTCTCGGTCGACCGCACGCATCTGCTGCGACGCGTCGATGTTCGCGTCGATCTCGAAGGTCGCCTCGAAGGTCTTCTCATCCGGGAAGACGACCGTGCCTCGCAGGTCGCCCAGTCGCAGGTCGGCGGCGAGGATCGGTGCGGTTCCTCGGATCTTCAAGAGATGGGGCTTGCCGTCGCGGGCGACCCTCGACGTGCTCTCGACGGTGAGCTCGGTGCGTGGGAGCGTTCCGAGGATTCGTTCGCGCTGATCGAGTGCGGTATCGATGAGGTGGTCGGCTCGCGTCCCGACGACGGCTCCGAGCTCACGGATCATCTGTGAGAAGGTCTTCTCGTCCATGCGCTTCGTAGCGAGGAAGGCGAGATGGCTGTAGAGGCCGCGCCGGTACTTCGGGATGGAGAAGAGCCGTTCGATCGCCGCGAACTTGGTCGAGACGAGCGGTCGCTCACCACCGAAACCGCCGAAGCGTGCGCCGAAGCCTCCGCGTCCGCCCCAGCTCAGGTCGGAGTCCCAGGGGAGGAGACTCCAGCGACCCGAGGGGTTGCGGTAGAGGTACGCGTTCTTGCCTCGGCTGAGGCCGTACGTGTCCCAGTCGTTCGCTAACGTGCGAGCGGCGATGACGCTCGCCCATTCGTCGACGTCGATGAGCCCGGCGACCTTCTCGCGGAACTCGTCGTCCTTCGTCTTGCCGGGATCGGCCGTGCGAATGAGCTCGACGAGTGGGGAGAAGTCCTCGAGCCGACCGTTCGACCGCGGGGGGAAGTTCCAGCGATAGTCCTCGGGATCGCTCGTCTCGTACTCGAGAAAGGCCTCGACGTAGGACGCGTTTCGCGAGCCGAAGCCGCGGAAGCCGCCGAAGCGCTGTCGTCCGCCGAAACGATCTTCGTTTGGATCTCGCGGAGCGGGCGGGCCGAAGTCCCAGTAGTCGTCGATCTTGTGCAGGCGATCGGGTTTCACCACGCCGGTCTCGGGCTTCGGGAACCAGCGTGTGAGGTAGTCGCCGTTGATCTTTTCGACGTCCTCGTAGACACCGCTCTCTTCGGGGTGATCGGGAAGGCTGAGGTGGATGTAACGCTGTCGCGGTGTCGGCACGTCGGCCTGATCGAGAAGCCAGAACACGGCGCGCTCGTTCGCCTTGGCGAAGTCGCGTCCTTGGCCGTCGAAGGTGAGCTGTGAAAACTCGCCGAGTCGCTCCGTGCCGAAGACGAGGCGCCAGTTTCTTGATCCACGTGTGAAGCCGCTGCCGCGTGCTCGAAATCCGACGTTGTAGAAGATGTGCGACTTGCCGTAGACGAGCGTCGCGTCCATCAGCTGGTTCGACATGCGCTCGCGGCGTTGAGCCTTCGCCCATTCGTCGTCGCTGATGAGGACCGTGTAGGTCGGGAACGCAGGATTGACCTCCAGGCCGACGGCGTACTGGGCGGGCTGCTCCGTACCGAGCTTCGGAAAGGTCCCTTGGCGACCGTCGGAGTCCTCGACGACGATCGCGAACTCGACGCGACCCTTCGGCTGCGGCGGAATTTCGCCCCGCAGACGATCGTTCGACGCGCTCCGGATCGGCTTCAGCGGGACGGTGCTCCAGCTCTCGGCACCCTGATGGCGATAGCGCAGCTCGGCCTTGGTGACAATCGATCCACGACCCGCGAGCTCGATGTCGAAGCGCACCGAGTCCTTCGTGCTCGGCGCGACCGGGGATTGCTTCGGTGTGCCGACGATCGGACCCGAGGTCGTCGCGCGAGAGTTAGCCCGTCCCGGAGTGCCGCCGTGCTCCGGCGTCGCGAGCTGATGCGTCTTCGCGAGCCCCTGCCCCGACGTTCGCGAAAGAAGGAGCGGCGATCCCGAGAGCCAGCGCACACGGAACGACACCGTGTACTTCGCGTCCACCTCGAAGGCCGGGTCGACGCTGAGACTGACGTAGTTGTGACGCGAGTTGCCGCGTCCTTTCGCTACGATTCGGTACACGCCGTTTTCGAGCCGCGAGGCGCCGTGTGTGCCGAACGCGCGCCACTTCGTCGTCGATGCGGCGAAGTCGTCGTTCACGACTGGTCGGTCCTTCTCGTCGACGATGCGGACGTCGTCGATGAGGCACTCGCCCTCGTCGAGAAGCATGAACTGGAACGAGCTTGGCGCCATGCGCGGGAAGACGTACGCGCCGGCGCGGTACTCGATTTCTTGCCATTTCGACTTGGCCGCCTCGTCGCTCGCCTGCCAGGCTCCGGCAACACCGTTGCCGATCGACGTGTCCTGAAGCTCGAGGCTCGGTCCCCAGCCGTCCGCCGCGGAGGGCCACGGCGAGCGATCGGAGTACTCGACGAGGTCGAGCACGCGTCCTCGCTCGTCGCGGAGCGTGATACGTTCTCCGCTGTTGCGGAGTCGACCACGATAGGGACCGACGACATGACTCGCAGGCAGACCGCGAGTTTTCGCGAGCGCTGTCGGGTCTTTCGCGACGACAAGGTAGGAGCCCGGCGCGAGGCTCGTGTCGGCACTGAATTCGAACTCGATTCCGTCGCGGAGAGTGATCCCCTTCAGCGAGGCGGGCGTCTTTCCGCGGTTGTAGATCTCGAGAAACTCCGCGGCGGGGGCGTCGTCGATCGGGTGGTAGCAGATCTCCGAGATCGCGAGATCGCTCGCTCGCTCGAGGAGGTTCACCGCGCTCGGGGTCGCTTCGGAGAGGAGGCGCGTTCCGTTCGAGCCGTCGGGGAAGCGGCCTTGAACGAAGCCGTCCGTTCGCGTGAAGCCGTCGTCTTCGCGAAGGCTGAGCGCGTCCAGGAAGCGGCTCGCGGATTTCGAGTAGAGGTAGAGCGTCTCCCCGACCGCGGAGCGCTTCGGTCCCTGGAGCGACACGAGGCGAAAGCCGTCTTTCTCGTCTTGGCGATCTCCGGCGAGCTTCCACTTTTCGGGGGCCGCGGGATCGTCGGTCACGAAGAGGGCGTCGAGCGCGATCGTCTTGGCATCCTTCGACCAGAGCTCGATCCAAGACACAGAGAGACCCGCGTCATTGCGCGAACCGGCGACTTCGTTGATACGGACTCCGGCCGCGGACACGACCTCCTGGGATTCGACGATGGCGCGACTCTCGAGCTCGATGATGAGGCTCATGTCGCTCGAGCGCGTATCGAGATTGAATCCCGCTACCGCGAGCACGTTCCTGCCCGCTCGGAGCACTTCGTCGGCGCGACCGAGTCGAATCGTTTCGGGGCGACCGGCTTCTCGCGATCCCGTGGCGGGCTGATCGAACACGACGGGCGATCCAGCCGGCCCGAGGTTCGCGCGCGCGATCTCCCGCCCGTTGAGAAACGCGACGAATCCATCGTCGTAGTCGGCCAGGAGGCCGAGCTCGCCGAGCTTGTTCGGATCCTCGATCTCGATTTCGCGCCGAGTGAAAACCGACAGGTAGTTCCCGGCCATGTCGAGGAGCTCGGTCTCGTCGTCGTTGTCGCCGAAGCCGAAGCCGCTCTTGCCCGTCTCCCACTTCGAGTCGTCGAAGTCGGGAGCAAACCAGCTCGCCGGGGGAGCCTGCGTACCGCGGAAGAACTTCCATTCGACCCCGCGCGAGAGGACAGGAGTGCCGGGCACGCGCTTGTACGAGGTCTCGAATGTGCCGGGGGATCCGCCGCGCTTTTCGCTCGCGACCCAGCTTTCGGCTTGTCGCGGATCGAGGACCGCGTCGCTGAGAACGAGGGAGCGCCCCGTGCCGTCGGCGAGGACGTCCCAGCTTCCGTCGCGTCCCCAGCGAAGACTCGCCGCGCGCGCGTCGAGGCGGTTTCGGAGATTGACACGACCGCCATCGTCACCGAGCTCGCCGACGAGCGGGCCGACGACGTTCTTCACGTCCGGGTACTTCTTGCGGAACGCAGCGACATCTCGAACGACGACGAGGCACTCGCGCGGGCCGATCCGCGTACCGCGAGCGAACTCGAAGGCAACGGCGCCGGTCAGTCGCCAGCCGCGTAGATCGACACTCGGCGCGTCGAGGTTGTAAATCTCGACGAATTCGAGCGCAGCGTCTGCGTGCGGGCGGTAGTGGACCTCGCTGAAGGTCAACCACGGGGCGGCCGAAAGAGTCGAGGTCGTGGCGGTGACAGCGAGGATCGCGAAGAGGAAGCCGTGTGCAGTTCTCATGAAGTTCTCCTGGGCATTCTGTTAGACTCTCCACAGTTTCAGATCCACCAACAGAAAAAGATCCGTTATTTGCGACGTGAGCCGTTGCGATGACCCAGGCCCTTCTTCCGAGCCCCTGTGACGACGATCGACGTTTCTACGACATGGCGTACGGACGCCACGCCCTGCCGATGGCGGCCTTCGCACAGGAACGGGGGCTGTTCGTGTGCCTCGAAGGCGGGCCGCGAGCTTTCGACGAGATCGAGGCGGAGACGGGTACCTCGGGGCGAGTTACCGAGACGATGCTCGCCGTGGCGACGGCGATGGGGTTTCTCGAGCGCTCACTCCCAGACGCTTGGCGCCTGAGCGAGTACGGCCGCACCTACCTCGTCTCCTCGAGCCCGTTTTATCGGGGGCCTCTGACCAGCGCCGATCATCCGGACCTCGCTGAATTGCGCCGCGCTTGCCTCGAGGAGCAGGGGCCGACTCGCCCGCTCGCCGTCGCGATCGAAGACTTGCCCGAGGCCGAGGTTCGACAGTTCATCGAGCGCATGCACGCGATCACGCTGCCCGCGGCGAGTGCGCTCGCTCGCAACGAGATTTTCGCCTCCGTCGATCGCCTGCTCGACGTAGCGGCCGGCTCAGGGTCACTCTCGATCGGCATCGCGTCGGGTCACCCCGACCTCGAGATCACTCTGCTCGATGTTCCGCGCGTCTGCGCGATGGCCGAAGAGAATATTCGGAAGCATGGGCTCGAGGATCGACTCTCGACGCTGACGGCCGACATGTTCACCGACGATTGGCCCCGCGGGAACGACGCGATTCTCTTCGGGAATATCTTTCACGATTGGGACGAGGACTCGTGCCGCCGACTCGCGGCGAAGGCCTTCGATGCGCTCGAGCCGGGAGGGACGGTCTTCCTCCACGAGGTGCTGCTCGACGACGACAAGAGCGGACCGCTCACCGCGGCGTGTCTCTCCGTCGCGATGATCCTCTTCGAGAAGGGGCGGCAGTACACCGCGGCCGAGCACTTCGCGTTCCTCGAGGGAGCGGGCTTTGTCGACTGTGTGGCGGAGCCGTCGTACGGGTACTACTCGCTCCTCCGTGCGCGCAAGCCCGAGTGATGACGCGAGCCGTCACTCTTTCGACGTCGTAAGGTCGTAAGAGGCGATACGACCGTACAGCCGTGAGCGTTTCGAGTCGGGCTCTCAAGGAGTTGTCGAGCCGATATTGACGGTGACGTACTCGGCCGACGGAGCGAGCGAGAGAGGCTTCGCATGATGAGATCCTCCTCGAGCTCGAGGGCGGTGGCGCCTTCGTTATCTCTTGGCTCGAAGACTCGCCGGGTTTCGCTTGGGGGGGAGGTCATGCCTCGTCACCGGAGAGTCGTCGAACGAGGTCGACTCATCGCCCAGGCGAGGAATTCGGAGTAGTCCGAATCCAGATTCTCCCATTCGACGTGGTCGGGTGCCCAGTAGAAGACTTCGCCGTGATCTCCTCCCGAGGCGCCACCGTCGAGTGCAAAGAAACCTCCGACGACATCGTCGGCGAACAGGTAGAACCCCTGAGAGCGATCTCGGTTCCAGCCGGGAAGGTCTCGTTCGATCTGCCGCTCTCGTCCCTCGCGCGGACTGCCGGATCCGAGAAAGCGAATCCAGCCGTCCGCGATCAAAAGACCTCCCGTTTCGTGCGCGATGGCCCCCATCGGCGATCGGGTCGTCACCCGCGTCTCGAGTAGAACTTCGGCGCTCGCGAGATCCCACACTCCTTCGTCCCCGGCGCTGGTGGCTCCTGACCGCCTTGGAAGAGGAAGGCGAGGAGGAAGATCCCGTCCGTCAGGTTGTGGTTGCCGTCGAAGCTCGTGTCGGCCGCTTCGAGACAGCGCGGCGCGGCGCCACCCGAGAACTGCCACGAGAGGACGTGGACGGCGTCGGCGATATTCGTGTTGCCGTCGCCGGTCGAGTCGCCACGACGAAACTCGACGTCGACGTGCTTCGCCGGACGCGCATGGAGTCGAAGCGAGTAGATGAAGGGACCGTCGAGCCCTGTGGATTGCGGGGCGACGAACGAGATTTCGGGGAACGGCGTGTCACGAGGAACGGGACCTGCACGGCTGATGAGCGTCACTTCGTCGCCGTCGATGTCGAGCTGGATGACCGCGTTCTGCTGGAGCGCGACCTCGCCGCCTTGCTGGTAGGTTCCTCGACCGAACGCGTCGAGCTACCAGAGCTCCTCGGGCGGAAGAGCGTTCTGAATATCGATGTCTCGCAGCTGCTACGTCGCGAGCGGGTTCGCGGGATGACCCAGTCGCGCGAGAAGGAAGGACCCCTTGATCGGGATGAACGAGAAGGGGAAGAAGCAGGCGGGGCAGTCGACGTCGAAGTAGCTGCCGATCTCGCCCTCCGCGTCACCCGGGACAATCTCTTAGAGGACCGTCTCGTTGGCCTTGGGCGCAGCGAGGACCCGCATGGAAAAGCGCCGGTTCGGATCGCGTTCGCCGTCCTCGGTCAGCGAAATCTCGATCGCCGGGAACGGCATGACAATCGCGACATTTCCGCTCGTGAGCTGGACGTGTTCGAACTCGCCGATCGTCAGATCGAGACTCATGCTCTGGCTGATCTCGCCAATCTCGTTCGTACCGTAGCTTCCTTCGCCTCGGCCCGACCAGCGCGCGTCGCCGGCCGTGTCGGCGAACTGGAAGTCGTGAACCGCGAAGACGCAGCAGACGAACGAGGGCAGCACCTCGAGCGTGAACGAGCCGACGATTTCGCGGACGACCGGCGGCTGCCCGCAAGGGACGCACTCATCGATCGAT
>CAYZGY010000388.1:0-7526 GCA_964478085.1 uncultured Planctomycetia bacterium | reverse complement strand
TCCGGCCCCCGCAGGGTTGTGGGAGGGTGAAGGGTCCACGGTCAGGAGGTCAAATGTTTCTAGCGGGTCGAAGTCGGGAAGGCAGCCGGGCTGAGGTCCGGCGGCGAGAGCACGATCGCCATCGCTCCCCACGAATAGCCCGATCTTCCACTCGCCGTCATTCGATTTCCTCGCTCGACTCCACCGCCTGCAAGATCTTCTCGTCCATCGTCGGCACCAGCGACGTGTGGACTCGAGGTAGTCTCCTCGCTCTCGAGGAACATTGCAAAGTCTTCACCTCGGAGAACGAGAAGGAAACACGCCCCGAAGTACGCCCCGTCTGTAGGCGAGTTCCCGACAAAGGAGAAAAAAACGGCACCGATCGGACTACAATGGCAGACCTCGATCACCTCTCGGAGATTCTGTCGATGTCGCCTCTTCGACCTTACACGTTCGTCGCGCTCCTCGTTTCGGCGCAGGCTTCGATCCTCCTCACACACCTTCCGCTGAGCGCGCAGATCGAGCTCGCGAAGGACGCCCCGAAGCCGCTCTCGCCCGAGGGGAGCCTCGAGCGCTTTCACCTCGTCGAGGATCTGACCATCGAGCTCGTCGCGAGCGAGCCACTCATCGCCGATCCGACCGCCGTCTGCTGGGACGAGCGAGGGCGTCTCTTCGTCTGCGAGCTCCACGGCTACAACCTCGAAGGCTGGCTCGATGTTCAAGAGCTCAACAAGACGGGCAAGCTCGACCGGCAGGTTCGCCGCATCCCGGCCGCGAAGGCGGCTCGAGAAGCAGCCAAAAAACAGCAGTACGGGACGCTGAAGCTCCTCGAGGACGACGACGGCGACGGACGCATGGACCGAGCGAGCGTCTGGGCCGACCGCTTGCCGCCGTGCTACGGCATCGTGCCCGCTCGCGGAGGTATCGTGGTCGTCTGCGCGCCGGAGATCCTCTTCTTCGCCGACCGGGATGGCGACGGCCGAGCCGAGGTTCGCGAGATGCTCTTCTCTGGCCTCGGCGTCACCGTCCTCGAACGCGGGGTCAACAACCCTCGCTGGGGAACAGACGGCTGGATCTACGTCGCGAACGGAGGCGCCGAAGGATCGGTCAGCGGTCCGAAGCTCGACGGCACGCATCGCATCGGCCGCAGCGTCTTCCGCATCCGCGCGGACGGCTCGGCGATCGAGCTCGCGAATGGCGTCAATCACACCTTCGGCATCGCGCTGACGGACTTCGACCACGTCTTCTCGCTCTCGACAGGCGACCTCGTCCGCTACGCGATCCCGCTTCCGCGACGTTACCTCACGCGCAATCCGCATTCGCCGACGCCACGCACCGAGGTCAGCGCACCGGGACAATGGGGTCACGTCCATGCCAAGAGCCCCGCGCATCCGTGGCGTGTCGCTCGCGGAAGCGACCCGGCGTGGATCCGCTTCTACGGCGCCCACGAGACGAAGCCGAAGGGCAACCTGACCGCGGGCTGTGGACCGATGTTCTACCGCGACCGTCGACTGCCCGAGCGCTATCACGGCAGTCACTTCGCTTGTGACCCGCAACAGAACATCGTCCGTCGAAGCATCGTCGAGCCCGACGGCGCCGGGTTTCGCGTCCGCAGTCCCGAAGGCGATGAGAACCGCGAGTTCCTCGCGTCGGAAGAGACCTGGTTTCGACCGATCAACCTCGCGACGGGCCCCGATGGCGCGATCTACGTCGTCGACATGTACCGCGAGATCATCGAGTACTACGACGCGATCCCGCGCTTCCTCCAGCAGCAGTACAACCTGATCCACGGTGACGACCGAGGACGCATCTGGCGAATTCGACAACCCGGCCCATACCAGAAGCGCGAGACGAATCTCGCGAAGCTCGGAGTCTCGGATCTGGTGAATCGGCTGGGTCATGAGAGCGCCTGGCATCGATTGACGGCACAAAGGCTACTGATCGAACGAGCTGATCGTTCGACGCCCAAAGCGCTGCGTGAATTCATCGCCAATCGGCCGAGCGAGCTCGGACATCTCCACGCACTCGAGACGCTCGACGGCCTCGGCAGACTCACCGAGAGCGACGTGGTCCTGGCGTTTCTGAAGTTTCGAGCGCACTCGCCGAACTTCGCGGTTCGCGCCTTGCGTAAGCTGGATCGCGTCGCGGACGAAGAGACCGCGCTCTCGACGCTGTCCGTTGCCGCCGCCTCCATGGACCCTCGCGTGCGGCTGCAAGCCGCGCTATCGCTCGGCGAGCTGAGCTCCCCGGAGGCCGCACGACTCCTGACCCAGCTCGCCTCGATTCGCGGGAACGAGCCTTGGATGGACGTCGCGATCCTCAGCGGTCTCGGGGACAACCTCGAGAGCTTCGCGAAGGCCTTGGGATCGAACGACGGGCCGAAGCTTCCGGGCAAGATCGTACAAGCGATCGCGTTCTCGATCGGAGCCCGTCGGGAGACGAGCGAGATCGGGACCCTACTCGCCAGCCTCGCCGGAACGAGACACGCGTCCAACGCCAAGGCGGCGGCACTCGAATCGCTTTCACGAGGACTGTCGCAGTCGAAAGCTCGGCCGTTCGACTCCGAGAGCGGTCTCGAGGCGATCGGCCTGTTCCTCGCCAGCCCGTCCGAGGACGTCCGCAAGCGAGCGCTCGAGATCGCGTCGAAGCTCGGACAGATCGACGCCCCGCCCATCGTCGCGGCGTTCTCACGCTACGCGGAGCTCGCGAGATCCGCCGAAGCCGACCTCGAGAAACGGCTCGCGGCCGTCGAGGTTCTCGGCGCCGCCCCACGCCTTCTCTTCCGCCGCACGCTCGACGAGCTGCTCGATCCGCGCATTCCCGACGCGCTCCAGGTCGCGGTCTGCCGTGCCTGGGCCGGCCGGCAGGAAACCGATCTCGTCGGGACGATCTTGACGCGTTGGTCGCAGTTCACCCCGAACGTGCGAGAGGCCGTGCTCGAAGCGGTCTTCGTCTGGGAAGCTCGTGTCTACGAGCTCCTGTCCCACCTCGAAAGCGGTGCCATCGACCTTTCGGAGCTCAGCGCGCTGCGTCGCGAGAGGCTCGAGACGTTTCCGGACGGCGCTGTTCGTATTCGCTTCTCTCTCGTCGCTTCGAAGGCCTCGGCTCGACCGACGGAGATTCCCGACGCGTTCCGCGCAGCCCTCGCGACCAAGAAGGCCCCCGACCTCGCGCTCGGCCGCACGCTCTTTCAGAAGCACTGCTCCACATGTCATCGCGCCGAAGAGCACGGCCACGCGGTCGGCCCCGATCTCGCCTCGACGCAGAGCCACCTGACGGACGTCGTCCTTCTTGATATCTTGCGTCCGAGCCAGAAGATGTCGAGCGGCTTCGACACCTACACCGTCGTGACGAAGCAAGGCACGACGCAGACCGGAGTCGTCGCGGCGGAGTCACCGACGAGCGTCACGCTCCGTCAAGCCGAGGGCAAAGACATCGTGATTCTGCGGACGAATATCGCGCGCATGCAGCGCTCGGCCACCTCGCTGATGCCCGACAAGCTCGCCGACGAGCTCGGTCCCGAGGGCGTCGCAGCCGTGATCGCCTACCTGCGACAGGTCTACGGCAAGCCGACGAAGCTCCGGCGCCTCGAGCACGAGGACGTCCAGCTCACGGGCCAGTGGGACACCGAACGCCTGCGCGAGTACTCGAAGGGCGTCGCGGCTCTCACGGTCACCCACGGCGACAAGGCGAAGGCCGAGTTCGAGGGGACCGCGATCTGGTGGATCGGCGCCAAGACCTACAACGGCGGCGTCTTTCGGTGGACGATTGACCGCGGCACGCCGAAGGAGCGCAGCGGCCAGGTAAACACCTACATCAAGGATGTCGACCGCTTCACCCGAGTCCTCCTCACGAGCGGGCTCGCCCCGGGGAAGCACACGGTCGAGATCGAGATGATCTCCGGCAAGGAGATTTACCTCGACGCCCTCGAGGTGGCCGTGCCGCTCGAGTGAGCCGACACGAAGAGCGGCGAAATCCTCCCGGCGCTCGAACGACTCATCCATCGAGCCCCATCCGTTCTGAGCAGCCCAAAAGTCGGGTATTTTTCGTCCGAAAACCGGACAGGCGACAAAGAGTGCACGAACGGGGGCAATCCTTGCGCATGGCCTCGTCGTCGTAGCCCCCCTCTGGACCCCTCAAAACCCGGCCGCAACGCCGATCTTGCCCGCTTTTCTGGATCTCGGTCGGGTTGGCGCGAATGGAACGCGAATTGTATCGTCAGATGGGTGTTCACTCATTTCGGAGACTGACAGATGACAGCCGCCACGCTCCCCCAGAGCACACCGATCCGCCCGAGCACGAGTCGCATCGGCGCGATCGTCGGCGGCTACCGGGTCGAGGCGCGCGTCGGCGCGGGTGTCACCTCGGTCGTTTACCGCGCTCAGGACCTCGAGTGGGGACGCACGGTCGCGCTGAAGGTCCTCCGTCCCGAGTTCGCCGCTCGCGCAGGGCACCTGCGATCGTTTTTCCGCGAGGCGAACCTCGTCGCCCGACTCGACGATGACCGCATCGTCCAGATCTACGGCTCCGGCCAAGACGGCGACCGCGCCTGGATCGCGATGGAGCACGTCCCGGGCGGCACGCTGCGTGACCTCGTCGGCGAACGAGGCAAGCTCGATCCCGAGCAGCTCGTCGGTGTCGCCCTCGAGATCTCGAAGGCCCTCGCCTACCTGGCCGAGAACGGCATCGTCCACCGAGACATCAAGCCCGCGAACGTCCTCTTCACCCTCGACGGACGCGTCAAGCTGACCGACTTCGGCGTCGCGCTCGACTGCACCTCGGCCGACCCGGCCGGCGCTCACGGCGTCGGAGCGGGCACGCGGCGCTACATGGCCCCCGAGCAGATGACGAGCGTCGAGATCGACGGCCGTGCCGACCTCTACTCGCTCGGCGCTGTCCTCTTCTACGCGATCACGGGTGCCGCACCGGTTCCGTTCGATCCGAATGGGACGTCGAAGGTCGACATCGACTTCGGCTGGGCCAGCTCACACCCGCTGACGCTTCTCATCCGTCGCATGCTCGCGGCGAACCCCGACGACCGCTTCACCTCGGCCCGCGAGCTCGTCGCGCTGCTCGAGACGCGCCACTTCACGGCTCTGCCGGAGCGTCTGGTCGCGGCCTGATTCTCCCGAAGCTTGGAAGGGCGACCGGATTGCGCTAGGCTGAGGCCATGCGCAACGCCACCTTCGTGTTCGCACTGTCTTCGTTCTTCGCTACGCTGAACGCAGAGGACGTCCCCGTCCGCGAACAGCTCAGCGTCCCGGCTTACACCGACTTCGGTGTGGACCAGAAGCTCCGCCCGCTCTTCGCCCCGGGCAAACCTGCAACGAAAGAAGCCTGGGAGGAGAAGCGCAAGAAGCTGCGCGCAGCTTGGGACGAGGTTCTCGGCCGTCCCTCCTTCGATCCCGACAAGGGCTACGACAAGAAGGCGAAGCTCCTCGAGACCTTCGAGCGACCGAAGTACCGCGCGAAGCTCTACCGCCAACCGACGGGACCCGGCGCCGCTCAGCTCGCTCTCGTCCTCGAGCCGAAGGAAGCGTCGAAGAAGCCGCGTCCGGGCGCGCTCGTCCCGTTCTACCATCCCGACGCGTCGGCCGGTTTCGATCTTCAGAAGCGCGAGCAGATCACCGAAGGCGTGACGATCCAGTTCGGTCGTCACCTCGTGCAGCAGGGCTACGTCGTCGTCTGCACGGAAGCCTTCCCGTACAACACGGTCGAGAAGCCGAAGAAGTCGGGCGGCTTCTCGTGGTGGCACGCGGCGGCGAAGAAGATTCTCACGGACAACCCGAACTGGACGGGCATGGGCAAGCTCATCCACGACACGAGCCGCGGAGTCGATCTGCTCCTCGAGCAGGAGAACGTCGACGCCGACCGCATCGTCGCCATCGGCCACTCGCTCGGCGGCAAGATGGTCTTCTACACGGGCGCGCTCGACGAACGCATCGACGCCGTCATCGCGACCGACTTCGGCATCGGCTGGGACTTCACCAATTGGAACGACCCGTGGTACCTCGGCGACCAGATCCTCGAGAGGAATTTCAAGCGACAACACCACGAGCTCCTCGCGCTGATGGCCCCGCGCGCGTTCCTTCTCGTCGCAGGTCAGTACGACAAGCCAGAGAGCTGGCCTTACCTCCTCGAGGCGCAGAAGGTCTGGACGATCTACGGCAAGAAGACCGCGATCGGCATGCTCGACCACGCGCAGGGGCATCGACCGACGAAGAAATCGATACGGATGGCCTACCGTTGGTTGGCGGAGACGTTTTCACTACCGACGCGACGCTACGAATTCTGAGCGATCTCGCGTTCCGACGTTTTCTTCGTGCACGCCATCGCGCATCATGCGCGCATGAACTCGACGAACCGCTTCCGCTCGCTCTGCGCCCTCGCCCTCGTTACCGCCCTCGTTACCGTCCTCGCGCCCACTCGCGCGACCGCCGCCGAGCACCCGAACATCTTGATCCTCTACGCCGACGACCTCGGCTACGGAGATCTCTCGATTCAAAACCCCGCCTCGAAGATCCCGACGCCGAACTTCGACAAGCTCGCGCGCGAAGGGCTCAGCTTCACCGACGGACATTCGTCCTCGGGTATCTGCACACCGAGTCGCTATGCGCTACTCACGGGACGACATCACTGGCGTGACTTCCACGGCATCGTCAACGCCTTCGGCAAGTCGGTCTTCAAGAAGGAGCGCCTGACGCTTCCCGAGTTGCTCCAGTCGAAGGGCTACACGACGGCCTGCATCGGCAAGTGGCACCTCGGCTGGGACTGGGACGCGATCAAGAAGCCGGGAGCAAAACCGAAGAACTCTCAGAAGACGGCGCGAGGCCGACGGCGCCGGAGTTTCGGCCCAGAAGCCTTCGACTGGACGAAGAAGATCCCCGACGGCCCCTTGGCCCACGGCTTCGACCACTACTTCGGCGACACGGTCATCAACTTTCCGCCCTACTGCTGGATCGAGGACGACAAGGTGCTGCGGGCGCCCGACACGATGATGAGCACGAAGAAGTGGAAGAAGATCAAGGAAGGCAACTGGGAGTGTCGCCCGGGCCCGATGATCTCCGATTGGAATCCGTACGACTGCATCCCGACGCTGACGAAGCGCGGCGTCGATTACATCCGAAAGCAAAAGGACTCGAAGAGGCCGTTCTTCCTCTTCTTCGCCTACCCCTCACCGCACGCGCCGATCATTCCCAACGATCGTTTCGACGGAAAGTCGAAGGCCGGCCCCTACGGCGACTTCGTCTACGAGACCGACGACTCCGCCGGACAGCTTCTCGCCGCGCTCGACGAGACAGGACAGGCGAAGAACACGATCGTCGTGTTCACCGCGGACAACGGTCCCGAGCACTACGCTTACGCGCGCGACCGCAAATTCGATCACTGGTCGGCGAAGCCCTTCCGCGGACTCAAGCGCGACATTTACGAAGGCGGGCACCACGTTCCGTTCATCGTCAAGTGG
Source organism: uncultured Planctomycetia bacterium (assembly GCA_964478085.1). Taxonomy (GTDB): domain Bacteria; phylum Planctomycetota; class UBA8108; order UBA8108; family UBA8108; genus CAYMLL01. The sequence continues at coordinate 82 of CAYZGY010000388.1, read as the reverse complement.
CCCGGCGTGACGAAGCCCGGCACCTCGACCGACGCGCTCGCTTCGCAGATCGATCTGATGGCGACGTTCGCCGACCTCGTCG
>CAYZGY010000387.1:0-7540 GCA_964478085.1 uncultured Planctomycetia bacterium | reverse complement strand
CCTAGGACACCGGGTTTTCATCCCGGCAACAGGGGTTCAAATCCCCTTGGGGTCACCATTCTTCAGCCCCTCTCGCGTAAGCGAAGAGGGGCTGTTTTTGTTGGTCGGGATGGTGTCGAGGGGCGAATCCGCCGATCTGGTAACATCGGAGAAACCTATGCTCCCATTCCACGCCCCCGACTACTACGATCTCGACTCCGAGCTCTCCGACGATGAACGCCTCGTCCGTGACAGCGTTCGCCGCTTCGTCAGCGACCGGGTGACGCCCTCGATCGCCGAGTGGTTCCGCGATGAGCGTTCGCCGAGCGAGCTCATCCCCGAAATCGCGGAGCTTGGACTGTTCGGCGCGAACCTCGAAGGCTACGGCTGTGCGGGGCTCGGTGACGTCGCCTACGGTCTCGCGCTCCAGGAGCTCGAGCGGGGAGACTCGGGACTGCGCAGCTTCGTCTCCGTGCAGGGCGCGCTCGCGATGTACGCGATTTACGCGAACGGGTCCGATGAGCAGAAGGAGCGTTGGCTCCCGCAGAGGGCCCGGGGAGTGGGCTTCGGTGGCTCGGGGCGCACCGCGCCCCAGCACGGCCCCAACCCGGCAGGGATGATCACGCGGGCCGTGCGGCACGGCAACGCGTACGTGCTCCACGGCAACAAGATGTGGATCACGAACGGCTCGATCGCCGACGTCGCCATCGTCTGGGCGAAAGTCGACGACACGGTGGGGGGCTTTCTCGTCGAAAAGGAGAGCCCGGGATTCTCGACGACCGTGCAGAAAGGCAAGTGGAGCCTGCGTGCATCGATCACCGCGGAGCTGCACTTCGAGGAGTGTCGCGTCCCCGCGAGTGCCCGCCTTCCGCTCGCCAAAGGGCTCGGAGCTCCGCTCGGTTGCCTCAATCAAGCACGCTACGGGATCTCGTGGGGTGCGATCGGCGCCGCGATGGCGTGCTACTCCGAGGCGCTCGAATACGCGAAGGAGAGAGTCCAATTCGGCCAGCCGATCGCGGGCTTCCAGCTCGTCCAGCAGAAGCTCGTCGAGATGCTCTCGATGATCACCTCGGCGCAGCTGCGATCACTCAGGCTCGGGCGCAGCAAGGAATCGGGAACGCTCCGCCACCAACAGGTCTCGCTCGCCAAGCGAGACAACGTCGGCATGGCTCTCGACGTCGCACGACTCGCTCGCGACATCCTCGCGGCGAACGGCATCACGGACGAGTACCAGGTCGGTCGTCACATGGCGAACCTCGAGACCGTCAAGACGTACGAAGGCACGCACGATATCCACACCCTGATCATCGGGCAGGACATCACGGGCCTCGGAGCGTTCGGTCCCTCGACGGACTGACTAGTCGCCGTCCACGACGCTCGAGACGGCTTGGGTGATGCGCCGAACGCCTTCGGCGGCCTCCTCCGAGCTCAACGTGAGCGGCGGACGTAAGCGCACCGATCGGTCTCCGCAGGCGAGGGCGAGGACGTGCTCCGCCAAACAGCGCTCGAGGATTCGATCGCGCGTCGCCTCCTCCGGGCAGTCGAACGCGCACATGAGCCCGCGACCGCGGACGTTGGAGACGGCACCCGGAAATGTCGTCGAGAGGTTCTCGAGGCCGTGCAGGAGCTCGTCACCGACGTGTGCAGCGTTGTCGACGAGCCCTTCCTGCTCGATGACGTCGAGGATGATGTCGCAACGAACCATGTCGACGAGCCCGCCACCCCACGTCGAGTTGATGCGCGAGGAGACTTGGAAGACGTTTCGTGAGACTTCGTCGACGCGAGGTCCGGCCATGACGCCGCAGACCTGGCTCTTCTTCCCGAAGGCGACGACGTCGGGAGTGACGCCGTAGTGCTCGAAGGCCCACATCTTTCCCGTCATCCCGAAGCCCGTCTGAACCTCGTCGAAGATCAGGAGCGCGCCGAACTCGTCGGCGAGTCGGCGCAGCCCTTGGAAGAACTCGGGACGGAAGTGGTTGTCGCCACCCTCACCTTGGATCGGCTCGACGAGGATCGCGGCGATGTCGTGGTTCGCCTGGCGGAAGGCCTCGGTGATCTCCTGAAAGCACTGCATCTCGAGCGCTACGACGCGGTCGAGCTCGGCTTCGTCGACCGGGAAGCGCAGCTTCGGGTTGACGACGCGCGGCCAGTCGAACTTCGGGAAATAGGCCGTCTTCATCGGCGAGGTGTTCGTCAGCGACATCGTGTAGCCGCTGCGCCCGTGAAAGGCCTCACGGAAATGGAGAACCTGAGTGCCGACGTCTCGCCCATCGACCGGGGAACGTCCCGCCTCCATGTTCTGACGAACCTTCCAGTCGAACGCGATCTTGATCGCGTTCTCGACGGCGAGCGCTCCACCTTCGATGAAGAACAGGTGCTCGAAGCCTTCGGGCATCGCGCGCGCACCAAAGTGGCGCACGAATCGCGCCAGGGCTTCCGTGTGCGCGTCCGAGTTCGCGGGCTTGATTCGGGCGGCGCGTAGCAGTCGTGCGCGATTTTCCTCAGTTTCGAAGGCCGGATGGCGAAACCCGAGGGGCAAGCTGGCAAAGAAGGTGTAGAAGTCGAGGTACTCCGAGCCGTCTCGGGCGTCGACGATCCAGGATCCGTGGCTGCGCTCGAGGTCGAAGACGATCTCGAAGCCGTCGGCGATCAGGTGTTTTCGGACCTCGGCCTCGACCTCGTCAGGTGCAATGTCTGCGGTCAGCGTCGTTTGGTTTGGCGCCGTATCGGTAGGTACGGAAGCGGGGGCGACAGATTTGCCCGTAACGCCGTCGAAATCGTTGCGGGTCGTCGACATGGTTCTCCTCCGGCAAGTTCTCTTCGAATATTACTTTAACATCTGATCCGGCGGGTGTCCCACGGTTCTCATAAAGCACTTCCGTCGAAAGATTTAGATGCTCGTTTTGAAAACGCGAAAGGTGTCTGTACAATAATCGAGTCCGTGGGTGGGAGGTTCGGTCGCGCCGCTCGAGGCTCGACCGAAGAGGTCGCGTAAGACCTTCGACCGCCCGGGGTTAGCGCTGTCTTGCCGGAAGTCACGGCGGTGCTGGAAGTCACGGCGGTGCTGGAAGTCACGGCGGTGCTAGAAGTCACGGCGGCGACGTTTCGTCGTCGGGGCAACGAGACTGCGAGAACGAAGAGAACGTGTGGAGAGGGCCGCTGGTCGATGTGCGGTTCGTGTCGCCCGTCCGGAGTAGGGAACGCCGGCCGACACCCGTATTTCCGAACGCGTAGAATGCCAGCGTACGGGCGCTAGCCCGCCGCGATCCGGTCCTCGAAGGCGCTTGAGCGATGGCCAACGTGGAAGCTAAGCCGATCCTGCGGGTGCAGTCGGCCGACTCGGGAGAGACGGCCGTGTACGCCCTCGAACAGGGTCAGTCGACGGTCGGACGGTCGACCGAGAACACGATCGTGCTTCACGATTCGCTCGTCTCACGCCATCACGCCGAGCTCGACTTCGACGGCAAGACCGTCTTCCTGCGCGACGTCGGCGGCAAGAACCCGATCCGCGTCAATGGGCAGGACGTCGAGGGGCAGCATCTTCAGAGCGGACATCAGCTCCTCGATGGAGATCGCATCGGAATCGGCCAGAGCGAGCTCCTCTTCGAGTACACGGGCACGCAAGCCGCGGCGGGACGTCTGCGCGTCGTGCGTGACCTCGACGGTCCGCTGGGCAAGGAATACCTCGCAGGGATGACCGTCGACGCCTCGACGGTCGTCTTCGGCCAGGAGGAGCGCGACTCCCTCACGGCCGAGAAGGACCTTCACCGTCTCTCGAGCCTCTACCGTCTCACCGAGCGGGTGCTGTCGGTGACGGACGAGGAGCAGCTCTTCGACGAGATTCTGACCGCCGCCACCTCCGAGTGCGGGGCCGAACGCGGGTTCCTCGGCTTGATGCCCGAAGGCCAAGAACTCGATCCGCACTCGTTGCATGTCGTGCGATTCTGGGATCCGGAGCACGGCGGACGCGCGCGCACGCTCGACATGAGCGAGACGATCCTCAGGCACATCCAGCGCGACCGCAAGGCGGTTCTCGTGCGCGACGTTGCCGAGCAGCCCGACTTCGGCATGAGCGTGATCGATCTGAAGATTCGCTCGTTCATCTGCGCGCCGATGATCCACGCGGACCAGTTTCTCGGCCTCGTCTACGTCGACACGCGCGGCTCCCGGCAACAGTTCGACAAGAGTGATCTCCACTTCGTCAGTGCGGTGGGCCGAATCGCGGCCCTCTGTCTGCAGAATTTGCGCACCCAAGCCGATCTCGAGCGCGAGAACGAGCACCTGCGCAACCTCGTCTGGCAGAGCGGCGAGATCGTCGGCAGCTCGGAGCCGATGGAGCGCATCTTCCGGCTGATGGAGCGGGTCGCCCCACGCGACACGTCGGTCTTGATCAACGGCGAGAACGGAACGGGGAAGGAGCTCGTCGCGCGCGCGATTCACGATCAGTCGCATCGCAAGGACAAGCCCTTCGTCGCCGTCAACTGCGGCGCGATTCCTCCGAACCTCGTCGAGAGCGAGCTCTTCGGGTACGAGAAGGGCGCGTTCACGGGCGCCGAGTCACAGACACCCGGCAAGTTCGAGCTCGCGGGTGGCGGCACGCTCTTCCTCGACGAGATCGGGGACATGCCGCTCGACATGCAGGTAAAGATCCTGCGAGCGCTCCAGGAGCGAAAGTTCTACCGCGTCGGCGGCAAGCAGGAAGTCTCGGTCGACATCCGGGTGATCTCCGCGACGAACCGAGACCTCAAGAAGGCTGTCGAGGAGGGGAATTTCCGCGAAGATCTCTATTTCCGTCTCGCGGTCGTCACGATCGACGTGCCGCCGCTGCGCGAGCGCGGCGAGGACATCCTCGAGATCGCGGACCACTTCCTCAATCAGGGTGCCGGAGCGCGCATCAAGCTCGCCAAGGCGGCCCGCGATTGCCTGCTCAACTACCCGTGGCCCGGAAATATTCGCGAGCTCCGCAACGCGCTCGAGCAAGCGGTGATCCTCGGTGACGGAAAGAAGATCACGCCGGCCGATCTGCCTCCTGAGATCGGCAAAACCGGGCGTGGAAAGATGGTCTTCAAGCTCAAGCCTCTGAGCGAGATCGAGAAGCAGTACATCCTGCGCGTGCTCGAGGAGACCGACGGAAACAAGGCGAAAACCGCGAGCATCCTCGGGATTTCCCGAGAGACCCTTTATCAGAAGCTCAAGCTGTACCAAGCGAGCTCGTAGAGAGCGGCGCGGTAGAGGCTCCACGCAGGGAGTCTCGAGTCGTGCCGCTCGTCGGACGAATCCTGGCTGAATCTCGAGGCCGGTCGACTCCGATACATCGTAGTGAAGAGAACCGTGTGGCGCGCGATGGTCCGAATGGTCCGCGTGTACCCCTTGCCTGAACCGGAGGCCGATCGAATGGACTTCTCCCAGTTTCTCGACAACGTGCAGGATCGCGTCCAGGACGACTTCCAGGCGTCTGAGCAGGTGCTCTCGTTCGAGGAGTTCCTCGAGCGTGTTCACGCCGAGCCGCGGCGATTCTTGCGCACGGCTCCGCAGTACCTCCTCGAGATGTTCGACCACTTCGGCACGCGCGACAGTGTGCGGGTGGGACAGGAGGCGACGCGCCACGCGCTGTTCGACATCGAGAAAGAGATTCGCACCACGAGCCTCGTCGGGCAGGAACGCGTTCAAGAAGAGATCTACCGCTACCTCCAGAGCTTCGCCAAGCGCGGCAAAGCCGACAAGATGCTCTTGCTCCACGGTCCGAACGGATCGGGCAAGACGACGGTGATCGAGAACATCGTCGCGGGGCTCGAGCGCTTCTCGCGAACGCCCGAGGGTACCTTGATGACCTTCAGCTGGATCTTCACCGATCGTGAAGGGAAGCTCGACCGCATCGGATTCGAGAAGGGTGGGGACGGAGCCTCGAGCATCGAAGATCTCCTGCGCGCGAAAGACGTCTCTGCGCGTTTCTCGTGCGAGTTGCACGACTCGCCGCTCTTCCTGATTCCGAAAGAAGAGCGCGTTCGACTCGTCGAGGACGCCCTCGCCAGCGGTGCCGATGAGCGCTCCCCCGATTTCAACGCGCGTCAATTTCTCGAAGGCGATCTCTGTGCCAAGTGTCGCCGGATCTTCGAGACGCTGCTCGTGGCGCACGAAGGCGATTGGCGCAAGGTGCTCCGCCACGTCCGCGTCGAGCGTTTCTTCATCTCGAAACGCTACCGTGCGGGCGCGGTCAGCATCGAGCCGCAGGGAAACGTCGACGCCCAAGCGCATCCGGTCACTTCGGAGCACTCGTGGCAGATTCCGACCGAGTTGCGCAATATCGCGCTCCATCAAGCTGTCGGTGACATCGTCGACGCGAATCGCGGCATCCTCGAATACAGCGATTTTCTCAAGCGCCCACTCGAGATGAACAAGTACCTCCTGACGACGTGCGAGCGCGGCACAGCGAGTCTCCAGAACTGCATGGTCTTCCTCGATCTCGTCATCTTTGCGACGGCGAACGAGAACCAGATCAGTCTCTTCAAGCGCAGCACCGACTTCTCGAGCTTCAAGGGGCGCATGGAGCTCATCGCAGTCCCGTACCTCTTGCGTCACTCGACGGAAGCCGAGCTTTACCGGAGACAGATTCGGGTCTTCTCTCGAGGGCGACATGTGACGCCTCACGCGGCCAAGGTCGCCGCGTTGTGGGGCGTTCTGACGAGGCTCCGCAAGCCGGATCCGGACAACTACGATGAGCCGCTCAAGAGCGCTGTCGCATCGCTCGGTCCACTCGAGAAGGCGAAACTCTACGACACGGGAGAGGCGCCCGAGAAGCTCGCCGAAGAGCACAAAAAGGCGCTTCGCAGCGGCCTTCTCGCGATTCGCGGGGAGTACGAGGAGCACGAGGCGGAGTTCGAAGGCATCTTCGGAGCCGAGTACGAAGGGCGTCGAGGGGTCTCCCCTCGAGAGGTCTTGACGCTTCTTTCGCGAGCAGCTCAAGCACGAACCTACCATTGCCTGACCCCGATGGCTGTCTTCTCGGCTATCGACGAGCTGATTCGCGACGTCAGCTTGCACAGCTTCCTGCGCCTTCCGGCCGATGCCGACTACCACGATGCCCCGGGTCTTCTGAAGACCGTTCGCGCTGAGTACTTCCGCTGGGTGCGGGACGAAGTTTACGACTCCATCGGACTCGTCGACGAGAGCGAGTACGAGCGAGTCTTCCTCGAGTACTTCCGCCACGTCAAGGCCTTCGACGCGAAGGAGAAGGTCTACAACTCGACCGTCAACAACTACGAGGAGCCGAACGAGGACATGATGGCGCGCATCGAAGGGCTCGTCGAGATCTCCGACGGCCCTGAAGAGTGGCGCTCGAACATCATGACGAAGATCGCGGCGTGGTCGCTCGATCATCCGAACGAGAAGGTCGACTTCCGAAACCTCTTCCCACAGATCGACCGCGCGCTACGAGCCGACTTCTACAAGCAGCGCGATCGTGTCCTCACGCTTATCGAGCAGGACATCCTCAAGTACGGGACGGACGAGTTCGGTCACCTGAGCGAATCGGAGAAGGCGAAGGTGACCGAGGCGCTCGGCA
>CAYZGY010000386.1:5021-7546 GCA_964478085.1 uncultured Planctomycetia bacterium | reverse complement strand
CGACCCTCGGCATCAGAATCGTCCTCAGCATCCAGTTCATGCGCATCGTTGAGCGGCTGACGCGAATCGGCCGGCTGGAAACTCAGTCGACGTAGACGAGCTCGCTGAGATTGAGCAGGGCGTGGCAGAAGTCCGTCAGAGCCGCCGCGTCCGCGCGATCGACGTCCTTCGGGCACTCGTAGGGAAGCGCGACCTGCTCCGCGGGACGCTTCTCGTCGCGAATCACCTGTGACTGTCTCCGCAGGAAAGCGTGTGCTACACGGCGCTCCTCGGCCCCTGGCGAGCGGCCGAGAGCAAGACGGTAGCCGTGCGTGATCCAAGCCTCGGGCTCGCGCCCCACCTCCTGCAGAACTCGGGACGCGAAGTGCCGCGCGAGCTCGACGGAGAACTCGGAGTTGAGCAGCATCAAAGCCTGCGGTGCCGTCGTCGAACGATCCCGCCTCGCGCAGCTCGCGTTGCCGTCCGGTCGATCGAACGCCTCGAAGAGCGGATAGCGCAGGTTGCGACGAACGAAGAGGTAGACGCTTCGCCTGCGATGAGCCTCCTCGTTCTTCGAGACGCTCCAATGATCGCGACGAATCGTGTCGAGGACCTCCTTCGGCAATTTCGCCATGACGCCCGGGCCGCCACTCCGCGTGAGGCTCGCTCGCCCCGCGATCGCGAGCATCGCGTCGCGAACGGCTTCGCCCTCGAGACGTCGACGAGGAAACCTCCAGAGGAGGTCGTTGTCCGGATCCTGCGCCTGTGCTGAGGCGAGATTCTCGGACGCGACGAGTGACGCTTGCCGGTACGTCGACGACAGCACGACCAGGCGGTGAAGCCGCTTCCAGCTCCAGCCCTCCTCGACGATGCGTCGAGCGAGCCAGTCGAGCAATTTCGGGTGTGTCGGCTTCGCGCCCGAGCGGCCGAAATCGCTCGGCGTCGCGACGATCGGTCGGCCGAAGTGGAACTGCCAGATGCGATTGACGATGACGCGCGTCGTCAGAAAATTCTCGCCCTGCGTGAGCCAAGACGCGAACGCGCTTCGCCTTCCGGTCGTCGCCTTCGAGCTCGTCGCGACAAAGGCTTGATTCGTTGGATTCGCGATCCTCGGAAACGCCGGCTCGACAGACGCGCCACGGCGACGAAAATCTCCTCGCACCCAGACGTAGCTCGGATCGCCCTTCGCGCGCTTCTCGAAGAGTGCGCGCACGTGTGGTCCCTTCGGCTTCTTTCCCTTCTTTCCCTTCTTCCCGTTCTGAATCGAAGACGTGACACCGGGAAGCGGCCGGTCATCGAAGACGAGCGCCGATTCGAAGACCGCGCGCATGCGATAAAAGTCGGCGATGCTGATCGGGTCGAACTTGTGGTCGTGACACTGTGCGCAGCCCATCTGCAGACCGAGAAACACGGAGCCGACCGTCGCGGTCATCTCGTTGAGCACCATGTGTCGGCGCTCGCTCTTGAGATTGATGTCCGGCATGTCCGGACCACAGAGCGTGAATCCCGTCGCTATGAGCGCGCTCGCATCGTCGGGCTGCATCTCGTCGCCAGCGATCTGGAGCGTGAGAAACTCATCGTAGGGCACGTCGTTCGCGATCGAGGCGATGACCCAGTCGCGGTAACGCCACGCGTTGTGACGCTGCTTGTCGTGCTCGAATCCGTCCGTCTCCGCGAAGCGCGCTAGGTCGAGCCAGTGCTGCGCCCAACGCTCGCCGTAGGCCGGCGAGGCGAGAAGCCGCTCGACGACCTTCGAGTAGGCGTCCGGTGAATCGTCGGCCAGGAAGCTGTCGATCTCGGCGAGCGTCGGGGGCAGCCCGGTCAGATCGAAGGTGACGCGACGAAGAAGCGCCTCGCGATTTGCATCTAAGTTCGGCCGGATGCCGGCCGCCTCGAGGCGCGCGACGACGAACCGGTCGATCTCGTTTCTCACCCACGTGCCGTTTTCGACGACGGGCGGCGACTCGCTCGACAGCGTCCGAAACGCCCAATGAGAACGATCCTTCGCGGTGATCGGCGTCTCGACGATGGGCTCGGGCTCCATTGCGCGAGCCGGGGAAACGACCGTAAGCGCGATCACCACGAGGGCGATTCGCCGCAGCACGTCACACGAGAACGTCATGAATCACGTCCCCTGCGACGTCCGTCAGTCGCTCTTCACGACCGTTGTGGTAGTAAGTCAGCGACTCGTGATCGAATCCGAGGAGGTGCAAAATCGTCGCGTGCAGATCGTGCACGTGAACCGGATTCTCCGCGGCGCGCAGACCGACCGAATCGGTCGCTCCGTACGACACACCGCCGCGCACTCCCCCCCCCGCGAGCCAGACCGAATAGCCCCAGGGGTTGTGATCTCGCCCTTTCCCCTGCTCGCTCATCGGCATGCGCCCGAACTCGCCGCCCCAGATGATCAGCGTGTCGTCGAAGAGCCCTCGCTGTTTGAGGTCCTTGAGAAGTCCCGCGACGGGTTTGTCCGTTCTCCGGGACCACGTCGTGTGATTATTAAAGACCTCGCGGTGGGCGGCCCCACCCATAGTGTCACCACAGTA
>CAYZGY010000386.1:0-5011 GCA_964478085.1 uncultured Planctomycetia bacterium | reverse complement strand
GCGAGCATACGCCTCGCGAGAAGGCAGCGACGTCCAAACTCGGCGCTGTCCTTCTCGCCGATGCCGTAGAGCGCGAGAGTCGCCTTCGACTCCTTCTCGATATCGACGATCTCGGGAGCCGCGGTCTGCATTCGATACGCGAGCTCGTACGCTTCGATGCGCGCCGAGAGATCACTGTCGCTCTCCCGTCCCCGACGATGGATCTGGTTGAGCTGCGAGACGAGGTCCAGCGAACCGCGCTGCTGCGCAGCCGACACGAGCGGCGAGCGAGCGAGGTGCAAGATCGGCTCGGGTCCCGCGCGCATCGGCGTGCCTTGATACGTCGCCGGCAAAAATCCGCTCCCCCACGCCGGCGGACCGCCCTTGAGCCCACCGCGCGGATCGGGCATGACGACGAAGGCCGGCATGTCGCGACTTTCGCTGCCGAGTCCGTACGTCACCCACGAGCCGACACTCGGCTTTCCCATCAAGATGCTGCCGGTGTTCATCTGGTACACCGACTGCGGATGATTCACGCTGTCGCCGCGACAACTGCGCAGAACGGCGAGGTCATCGGCGCACTCCGCGATGTGCGGAAGGAAGTCGCTGATCTCGAGACCCGACTTTCCGCGCGGACGAAACGGCTTGATCGGTGCGAGCAACGGATTCTTCGCGACCTTTCGACGAGTCATGACCTCGCCGAAACTCTCGGGAAGAGGCTTGCCCGCGAACTTGATGAGATCGGGCTTCGGATCGAAGAGATCGACGTGACTCGGCCCACCGTGCATGAAGAGCCAGATCACGCGCTTCACCTTGGGCTCGAAGTGCGGAACCTTGGGCGCAAGGGGAGACTCGAGTGGAGAATCTGCGGCTAGAAGCCCCTCCTCGTGAAGGAGCGAAGCTAACGCGAGCCAACCGACACCACCTCCTGCTGACCGCAGGAACGACCGACGACTCGGAGTGGGCATCCGAACTTGATCCATACGCCCCATCCTAGAATCTCGCTCCGAGTGAGGTCAAGTTGCTCAGACGCAAAAGTCTTCGCTGGATGGTCCGACGCGGAGTATGCTCGAATTTCGTTCGGGTGAGAGTCTCAGGATAACCGCGAGGGATCCCGTCGTGCGATCGATACGAATTCTCTGCGTCGTTGCGATCTGGACCGCGAGTGTTTTCGCCCCACGAATCGCCCAATCCGAAGACTGGCCCGCCTGGCGCGGCCCGAGCGGTCAGGGTGTCTCGAAGGACACGGACGCTCCGACGGAATGGGGCCCGGAGAAGAACGTCCGCTGGAAGCTCCCCCTCCCGGACGCCGGCAACTCGACGCCGATCGTCCTCGGCTCGCGAATCTTCCTGACACAAGCGACGAAGAAGGGAGACAACATCGGCGCGGTCCGCTCGACGTGGTGTGTCGAGCGCAAGAACGGGAAGGTGATCTGGAAGCGCGACGTCGCATTCGAAGACGAGGAGCTGACGCACAAGACGAACCCCTTCTGCTCGGCCTCGCCGGTCACGGACGGCGAATGCGTCATCGTCTCGCACGGATCCGCCGGTGTCTTCTGCTACGACCTCGAAGGGAAGGAGCTCTGGCGGCGCGACCTCGGCAAGTTTCAGCACATCTGGGGCAATGCAAGCTCTCCAGTGATCTTCGAAGATCGCTGCCTGCTCAACTGCGGTCCCGGCGAACGCACCTTCCTCATCGCTCTCGACAAGAAGACCGGAAAGACTCTTTGGCAGAAGGACATCCCTGGCGGCGCCGATGGATCAGGGGGCAACAAGACGTGGACGGGATCGTGGAGCACGCCGCTCATCATCCGCGAGGGCCGAGACGACGTCGCGCTCGTGAGCTACCCGCGAACCCTCCACGCGTTTCGAGTGCGAGACGGCGAGGAGATCTGGCGTTGCGGGGGCCTCGGAAAGCTCGTTTACACTTCACCGATCGTCTCGAAGGGGCCGACCGGCTCGAAGGGCATCGCGGTGGCCATGTCCGGCTACATGGGACCGGCCATCGGCGTTCGACTCGGCGGCAAGAGCGACGTCACCGCGACCCATCGGCTCTGGCGACACGAACGCGAGCCACAGCGCATCGGTTCGGGAGTCGTCGTCGACGGTCACGTGTTCATTCACAACGACCCGGGCACGCTGCAGTGCTTCGAGCTCGAGACGGGCAAGGTTCTCTGGACGGAGCGACTGAGCCGAAAGTCTTGGAGCTCGCTCGTTCGTTGCGGCGACCGTCTCTACGCCCTCGACGATCGCGGGACGTGCCACGTCGTTCGAGCGTCGACGAAGTTCGAGGTGCTCTCGAAGAACGAGCTGCGCGAACCCGTCCGTGCCTCGATCGCGATCTCGGGTGACGAGCTCTTCATCCGAACGTACAAGCATCTTTGGTGTATCGGAAAAGCCGACAATTCCGAAACGGGGGCACGATGAATCAAGACACGATGATTCAAGACACGATGATTCAAGACACGATGATTCAGGGCACGATGATTCGAGCCGTTCTACTCTTCGTAACGCTAACCTTGATCTCTTTCGGCGGTCATTCGCTCGACGCGACCGAATTCCTGCGTGGCGACATCAACCAAGACGGCTTCGTCTCGCTCGCAGACTCGCAGTACTTCTACAACTGGATTTTCCGAGGCGGTCCCGCCCCGGAGTGCCGCGACGCCGCCGACTCGAACGACGACGGAATCTACAATCCACGCGACGGCCTGTGGATCTTTCGCCACATCGTCCTCGGGGACAAACCGCCGCCCGAGCCGTATCCCGGCTTCGGCGAAGATCCGACGGACGACGATCCGTTCGACTGCGGGACCTACGAACCCTCGGGGCCCGACCCACGCGGACCATCGGGTAGGATGGAGATCCTGCGCGTCCGCGCGAACGAAGGCGACTACGCGAGATTCGAGATTCTCGCTGGAGGCGGTCAGCAGCTCGCGGCGTGGCACGGAGTCATTCGCGACGTCGACGGCGCTTTCGCGAACTCGTCGAACGACAGGCTCCTCTCACGACCCGAGGACGAACCCGATCTGCAGATTCACGACCTCAGCCATCGATACTGGCACCGCGAAGACGGGCTCGGAACGATGCTCAAAGCCGCGCGCGTCGTGGACGGAAAGCTGACCTTCGGCGTGATTCAGTCGATCGACAAGGACACCTGGCTCCATCGTACCGACGGACTTCCCGTCATCGAGCTGATCGTGCCTCTCAGCGATACCGCCGAGGCCGGGAGGGTCTATCGCCTCGAGTTCGAATTCGCCGAGTCGGTCCTGCGAGACGGGACCTACGTGCAGCCCACAACGTCAGGCGCCGAGTTTCGCGTCAATGCTGCGCCCCGCTGGGTTCGCGGTGACTGCAACGGCGACGGCGTCGCGGTCCAAGTCGGCGACGCGCACTTCCTGCTCAACTACAACTTCCTCGGGCAACAGCCGCCGAGGTGCTTCGCGGCGTGCGACGCCGATGGCGATGGCGTGATCGCAGGGAGAATCACCGACTCGGTCTATCTCCTCAACTTCGCGTTCCTCGGCGGACCGCCACCCGTCGCGCCGTTCCCGGAGTGCGGAACGATCGCGGAGAGCCCGACGGATCGCATGCTGGGCTGCGAACGAGGTGCGGGCTGCAATTAGCAGATTGCGTGCTCTGTCGCGTCGGTCGAGATCGTGACCCTTGCGTCCACGTCCAAGCGATCGTCGCTGCGGCCGACGATCGCCGTCTCACCGCCGGCGACCTCGGCCTCCCACGCGCCATCCTGGTACCAGCTTCGCAGCACGCGAGCCGAGCCGTTCGCATCTTCGGTGATCGCGACCTGCTCGGGACGAACGACGACGAGGCGGCTTTCCCCCACGGCGACCTCCGCGCTCGTCGAGCGTATCGACAGAACTCCGATCGCCGTCTCGACGGATTCTCCGTCACGAACCGTCCCTTCGATGAGACTCGCGCGCCCTGCGAGTCGAGCGACCTCCTCCGTCCGCGGCGCATCGTAGATTTCGCGCGGCGTCCCCGTCTGGATCAAACTCCCCCCGGAGAGCACCGCGACGTGATCGGCGATGCGGGCGGCCTCCTCGAAGTCGTGAGTCACGTGAATCGTCGTGACGGGATTGCGCGAGCGGAGCCGTCCGATGTGATCGAGAAGCTTCTCACGCAAGCGCCGATCGAGCGCACCAAGCGGTTCATCTAGGAGGAGAATCCCAGGACGCGTCACGAGCGCACGCGCGAGCGCCAGCCGCTGCGCCTCACCACCCGAAAGCTCGGCGGGTCGACGTCGCTCGAGATCACCGAGCTCCGTCTCACGGAGAACTTCAGCGATACGATCATCCCGCTCGTTCGCCGCAACGCCACGAGACTTGAGCACGAACTCGAGATGCTTGCGCACGTTCATGTGCGGCCAAAGCGCGAGATCCTGAAAGACGACGCCGAGACCTCGTTCGCGCGGAGGAACGACCGTCTTCGAGTCGCTGACGACGCGTCCGTCGAACTCGACACGCCCGCTCTGAGGTCGCAGAAACCCTGCGAGCACCGAGAGAAGCGTGCTCTTGCCCGAGCCACTGGGACCGAGAATCGCGACGAGGTCTCCAGCACCGATCTCGAGGTCGACCGCGTCGAGTGCCGTTTTCGACTTTTCGTAGGCGTAGGTCAGTTTTTCAACGAGAACTTTCATGAGCGTCGAGAGAACCGATTCGTAGATTCGAGAGGAGCTTCGCCAAAACGAAAACACCGCAGACGAACGCGCTCGACATCACGCAGAGCGCGGCCATCATGCTCTCCTCTCCGAGGTGTAAGAGCGAGGCCAATCGCACAGGAAGGGTCCTGCGGCCCGGAGCGCAGATGAGGACGGACGCCGACAGCTCACCGAATGCGAGAACGAAGGAGAGAACGAAGGAGAGAACGAATGAGAGAGCCGCGATGAGGATGACGACCGGCGCGACCCCGAAGCAGGCAGAGAAAGAGCCACCGTCGCGAGAACGAGCGCCGGGATCGCGATGAACCGGAAGCTCGCGGCGACCGGAACCACCCACGCGTCCAGGAAGGGCCGCCA
>CAYZGY010000385.1:0-7552 GCA_964478085.1 uncultured Planctomycetia bacterium | reverse complement strand
GACACGAGCGCGGCGCTCGTGGTTCTGCGCGTCGAATAGGTCGAGGTCGAGACCGAGCGGGACGAGCTGCTGGCATCGACGAAGATCGTGACGCGCGACCGCGACGAGGTGCGCACGGAACGTGACGAGCTCTCGGAGCGCGCGGCGCAGCAGAAGGAGCAGATCACGACGCTCGAGACCACGAGCGGCAAGCTCGAGGACGAGCTCGTGTCACTGCGGCGCGCGACGTCGCTCTCGGAGAACGAAGCGCGCGAAGAGATCGAGCGGCTCAGCCGCGAGCTCGAGGCCGAGCGCGAGCGTTTCGAGAGTGAGCGACAGACCTTCGAGTCTCGACTCTCCGATCAGGTCACGAGCTCGGAAAAGCGGCTCGCCGAGCAGATCACGAGCTCCGATGCCCGCATCGCCGAGCAAGCAGCGAGCTACGAGGCTCGCCTGCGTGAGCAGGTCGCGAGCTACGAAGCGCGACTGCGCGAGCAAGCCGAGACCGCCGAGGAGCGAGCCGCACGTCAGACCGCCGAGTACGAGGAACGGATCGCAGAGCAGGCCGCGAGCTTCGAGCAGCGTCTCGCCGCGGAAGAGTCGACGACGACCGAGCGACTCGAAGCGCAAAGAACGGCCGCTGCGGATCGCCTTTCGGCTCTCGAGAGGAGCTCCGCAGAGCGTCTCGCGGCTCAGAAGGAGATCTACGAGGATCGTCTCGCCGCGCAGATCGAGGAGACGACCGAGAAGAACGCAGCGCTCGTCAGCGCGCAGGCCGAGGTCGGCCAGTGGCGAGAGGCCGTCGGTCACGCGAATGCGGCGCGCGAGTCGGCCGAGACGAACCTCGAGCGTCTGCGCGAATCGGTCGGCGAGCTCACCGAGGAGCGCGACTCGTCCCGCGCCGAAGTCTCGGAATTGCGCGAACGACTCGGACGCCTCGACGAGACGAAGAAGGCGGCCGAGGCGACCGCGAGCGACGCGCGCGCCGAGATCTTGCGACAGGCGGAGCGACAAGCGGCCATCGAGCGTGATCTCGCGACGACACGCGAGGAGCTCGAGGCGGCCCGTCGAGAGCGAGCGTCTGCCGAGAAAGCGGCTGAAGAGATCGGCGAGGCGCTCGGCGACCTCCAGGGTCTTCTGCGGAACGCCAGCGACGAACGCGACGAGTGGCGCGATCGTTGTCGTGACACGGAGCAGACGTGCGACGAGCTTTCCGTGCTCGTCGACGAGACCGAGGTGCTGCTCGCGGTCGAGCGTCAGGTGCGTGCGGACAACGAGCGGAGCTTCCGCGAGGAGCGCTCGCAGTCGGAGCGACTCCTGCGAGGTGTCGACGAGTTGCGTGAGCGTATCGAGATCGAACGCAGTGCGTGCGCCGAGCTCGAGACGGCCCTGCGTGGGGCCGAGGCGGACGTCGTCGCTGTGCGAGACAGTCTCGGAGGCGAGGTCGCGGAGCTCCGTTCGGCCCTCGAGGGCGCGGAAGACCGTCGTCGTGACGAGCAGCGAAGCCTCGAGTCGATGGAGCGTGATCGCGATCGGGAATCGTCGGAGCTCGTGCTTCTGCGCGGGTACGTCGACGAGTTGCGCGCGCGACTCCTCGAGAAGGATCAGCTCGTCGAGGAGCTCAAGCTCAAGGCCCGCGAGGCGGCCGCACGGTGGATCGGCTTCGATCGATCGAGTCGGCACGTCGAGGTCGAGACAGAAGAATACCAGCCAACCGTCGAGTCGTCCGCGTCGACTGTTTCGTCGGTGATCGATTCGTCGGTGATCGATTCGTCGGTGATCGATTCGTCGGTGATCGGGGAGGCGGAGGCGACCGCGTGAGCGAGTCCTGGCTGGAGGGGGACGAGGCTTGGTTCGAAAGCTGTTGCGTCAAACCGTGTCGCGGGCCTTTGCGCCGTCGCCCGGTCCGCCCGGCGCGGCCGTCGATCCGGGAGCGCCGCGCTCTCGTCTTCAAGCGATCTCGCGGCTCTTCGCCAATCTCTACGCCGCGTTCGTCGAGCGCGTCGAGGAGATCGAGCGCCGGCGACCGTTTCGCGGCACCGGAGGAGCGACTCCAGGAGAGCGTGCGCCCGTCCGTCTGAGCCGCGAGCGGACCCTTCTCGACGGCATCGAGTTCGTCGTCGAGACCACCGCTGCGTCGTATCGCTTTCTCAACACGCTCAGCGGTGCGATCGAGGTCTACCGGGTCGAGGGCTCGGAGCTCGTTCCCGTCGAGGTCATCGCGGTTCAGCGTTCGAGTGGGCAGCGATCGGGCGAGGAGTTCGTCCCGATTCGCAAACGGCTCGACGGTCCTTCGAGCGGACGGGCGTCGTTCTCCTTCACTGGAATCTCGAGGCTCGTCGATGAATACGCAGCCGAAGACCGTACCAGTTGTTGACAGTTTTTCAGCGTCTCCCTACGATACCGTCAGTTTTCCCCGTGAAGAGAGTTTGACGGATGCGGCCCAGGATTCTACATGACCTGAGCCGGCACCTGGCGATTCGGTTGGAAGAGGGAATTCGAGGAGGCTGAGGTGAAGAGAACCCCATCCCCGTCTACCTCTGCCATCCGCTCGACTTGGCGGATACGCCTGCTGGAGGCGGTGTCGGTCAGGCGATGGGTGTCGGGCAAGCGATGGGTGTCGGGCAAGCAGGCGGTGGCGCTGCCGGCGCACTGTACTTGTCGCGGATCACTCCCGACACGCGCTATCGCCAAGCCGGAACGTTTGCCGAGGCCTCGCTCGGGCCCGCGCTGCCCGTGCACGTGCGCCGCTACGGCTTCTGGGTGCGAGCTCGGTTCGTCTTCATGGTCTGCGGCGGCAGCCACGAGGAGGAGCTCGGCGCGCTGACCGGCGGGCTGCAGGCGCTCGCAGCGCTGCCGGTCCTCGGCGTCGCCGAGGTGACCGAGGATCCCGGTTCGGTCTCGCCCGAAGTAGAGACTCTCCCCATCGAGATCGTCGACGACGTCGATGTTTGGCGCGAGATCGGCATGAGCGAGCACCGTCTTGCCGTCGTCTTCGACGTCTCGGTACCACTCGCCTCGACGAATCTCGAGGCCGCACCGAAGGTCGTCGATCGCGAGCTCGAGATCGAGATCGAGATCGGAGGAGCGGCGAAAGCCGGGGAGGCGTGATGCTCGAGACTCGCGCAGGGAGAACATCCTCGAATCGATTCGCTTGGATCGGGCCGGGACGAACCCAGCGACTGCTTTGGAGCGCCCACGTTGACTCGAGCGAGGCGCTCCAGGAGGGCGATGCGGACTCGAGCGAGGCGCTCCAGGAGGGCGATGCGGACTCGAGCGAGGGCGCCGAGGATGGGGCTGCCACGGACGAGGGTGGCGAGGAAGAGGTCGCGATGGGCACGGCGGAGGTCTGGATCGACGCCTCGAACGCCGCGCGTTGGATCGGTGAAGACGGTGGTGCGGGTGCTCGAACGGGATTGGCGAGCCTTCTCGACGACGAGGAGATCGGAGCGGCCGTCTTGCCGCCGACACGGTCCGATTCACTTTCGACCGTGTTTCATTTCGCCATGGCGAACCCGACGTTCTTCCTCTTCGTTCCTGCCGCGGATTCCTCGTCAGGCGAACACGTCGAGCTTTCGCGTCCGCTCGAAAACGTCGCCCTCGTGCGTGCTCCCAAGTCGTCGAAGTCGGCGGTCGAGCACGTCGACGAGCTGATCGACGTCATCGTCTCACGAGATTTCGAGCCGACGGTCGCGGCGAGGGCGGACGCGAGATCGTCCAGGACTTCCAGGGAACAAGCCGCTGGTGAGCAAGACTACGAGGGCTGGTCGCACGTCGACGACGAGATCATCGCGATCCTCGCATGGCGTCGCCGCCGCGGCCTCGACCGATCGATCGACTTCGGCACGCGTTGGGTCGTGTTCGAGTCGGCCCTGCCGTCGCTCGTGCGTTCCGTCGATCGGGACTTGCGCGGCTTCTTGCGTCAGCTCGCTCTCGACGGTCTCTTTCGCAGGCGGGGTGGCTGGGATGTTTACGTCGGCTTCGTGCAGGATGCTCACGACGAGCAGGAAGGGAGGCTCGTGGTGCGTGTGAGTGCCGAGCTCTCCGGCGAGTATCGCGACGCGCTCGCACGACCCATCGAGGCGGAGCGAAGCATCGTCTCGAGCGAGTACTGAGATCTTGAATCGGATGGAGGAGTGAGAGATGGCGAGTTCTTTTCCGATCAGCGGGAACTTCAATTTCCTCGTCGAGATCGAGGACCTCGGCGCTGACACGACGAGCGTCGTCGGCGGGTTTTAGCGGGCTCGCGTCGGAGTCCGAGATTCTCGAGTTTCGCAGTGGCGCTGACCCCGCGACCGTGAAGATTCCAGGACGCACGAGCTACTCGAACATCGTCTTGCAGAAGGGTGTGACGAGCTCGATCGAGCTCTACCGCTGGCGCAAGCGTGTCGAGGAAGGCGAGTACGATGTTCGCACCGGTTCGATCGTTCTGCTCGACCACGCGATGAACGAGCGCGCCCGGTGGAACTTCTACGGTGGTTGGCCGGCCGGTTACGAGGGGCCGATGCTCGATTCGAGCGACCGCTCGGTGGCGGTCGAGTCGCTCGAGCTCGCCGTCGAGAAGATCGAGCGCGTCAATATCTGAGTGAGCGAGCGGAAGAGGCGATGTCGATGGTGACGAGTCCGCGAGCCGGGGGAACGCAGACAGTCTGGTGTGAGCTGCCGACAGGCGCGCGAGGTCGCGACGGGGTCCGTCGTCGCTACGTGCGCATGCGCCCGGCGACCGCGCTCGACGAGCTGCGCGCGTTCTCCGATTTTCGCGTCTGTCTCCGCTCGGATTCGTTTTTGACGATCTTGCTCGCTCGCGTCGTCGTCGAACTCGCCGCGGAGCCGACCGCGGGAACCGGCGTCTCGATCGATCTCACGGCCCTCGAGACACTCGACGCGGAAGACCTCTCGGCTCTCGAGCGCCAGTATCGCGAGCTCAATCACTACGAAGTCACTGCTGGAGCGGCCTCATGACGAAGCCGAGCGCCATCGAGGGAGCTGCGTTTTCCGCGCACGAGCTGCTGCGCTCCGATCTCTTCCTGCTCGAGATCGCCGGGGTCGCCGGAGTCGGGTTCTCTCGCTGCAGTGGACTCGAGACGTCGCGTCGCCTCTCGTCCTACGCGGAGGGAGGGCGCGAGCGCCCCGTGCTTCTCGACGACGGAACGGAGCCCGGTACCTTGAGGCTCGAGCGCGGATTGACACGGGATCCATCGCTCTTCGATTGGTTCGAGCGCGGGGACACGCGGGACGGAGCGATCGTCGCGCTCGACGAGTCGGGGAAGGAGCAGGCGCGCTGGCGCTTTCTCGGCGCGATTCCCACGCGGTGGAAGATTGCCGATCTCGACGCGGAAACCGCCGGCGTCGCGCTCGAGATGCTCGAGCTGTCCTACGAGGGAATCGAATGGGAGTGAGCGCCGTCCGAGATCGACTGCTCGATCGTGTTGCCGCGCGCTGGACACCGTTCGGCGGTCACGGTTTGTTGAGTGCCAAGCCCGTGGATCGCCGCGCGCTCGTCTCGTCGACGGCTGAGTTCGTCGATTCCGTCTGGCGTCGGTGGACGAGCGGGGCCGACTGGATTATCGATCACTTGCACGCGATCGGGGGCGAACGGCCAGCGCAGACGGAGAGCTCCGAATCGGTCGCGCCAGCAGCAGATCGTCGTGATCGAGGAGCTGTCGATGTGGCTGCAGCGCGCGACGCCAACGATCGCGGCGAGCCTCGCAGGCCTCGCGTCTCGCTGATTTCAGCTGCCGTCGTGAACAGTCCACGTCTCTCGAGACGCCCGACTCGAGCCGACTGGTGCGGTGGTCCAGAGGGAGGATTCTCCGTGAAGATCGAGGCGATCGAGTCTCCGTTCGCGGAAGAGGGCGGGAACGAAACCCTTCCGATCTTGCCGGCAGAATTCGACACTCCGATCGAGTCTGCGAAGCGCGTGCGTCGGCGACGGGACTGGAGCTCGAGGGGGTTTTGATGGCGGAACAACAGACTTCCACAAAGGAGCTCGTCAAGGCGTCTCTGACGCACCTCGAGAGTCTCGATCACCTCGCTGTCGATTGGAATCCGCAGAAGTACTCGGTCTCGCGACAGACGAGCTTCGCGTCCGCGCGTGCGATCGGCGCGTCGCGTGGTCACCTGCAGCACGCGGCCGGTGGCGAGGAACGTTTCGTCACCGAACTCTTCTTCGACGCCTCTCGTTGCGAGGAGCCGACGTCGATCCGAGGAAAGGTCGATCAGATGGAGCGTTGGATGGATCCCGACCCGACGACCGGGCTGCCGCCGCAGATCGTCTTCGTTTGGGGAACCTTTCGTTTCCGAGGAGTCATCGAAGGGCTCGAGCAAGTCTGGGTGAGATTCGACGCCGGTGGCGAGCCGCTGCGCGGCCACGTTCGACTACAGATGCGGCGAGGGAGGTGAGTCTCCAATGATCTACCGAGCCGCAGATCCCCGAGCCGGCGAAGCTTGGACGTTCACGGGGCTTTCGAGCGACCTCGAGCTCCGCCGCATGGAAGTCTCTCTCGCCGCCGACCGACCCGATCGGCTCGAGGTCGAGTTTCCGTTCGTCCCCGGCACTGCGTTCGATGACGCGAGGCCCGGACAAGCGATCCGAGTCGAGGTCGCGGACGGCTGCCTCTTCGACGGCGTGATCGACGCGCGCGCTCTCGACATCGGGCCAGCAGCGGGCGGTCGAGGAAAGGGCGGGGCGACCGGCTCCTTCGTCGCGTATTCGAGATTCGAGAGGCGGCGGCGCGCATCGACGGAACGCGAAGTCTATTACCAGTCGACCGACGCCGAGATCGCGCAACGTATCGCGGATGGGCTCGGACTTCGCGCCGAGGTCGAGCCGAGCTCCGTCGTCCATGAGCGACTCGTTCGGGAAGGAGACCCGCTACTGTTTCTGCGTGCGCGTGCTCGCGCGCTCGGTTTCGAGCTCGCCGTGACAGACGATACGCTCTGGTTCTCGACTGCGCTCAGGTCACCTGATTCGATGGGGGGCGAGCGTTCCTCGAGTGAGGTCGCTCGACGCCTCACGCGTGACGACCCGATTCTGGATCTTTCGTTCGAAGAGGTCGATCTGTCCTCTGACGGGTCGAGCAGCGAGCGCGTGCAGCTCCGTGGTGGAGAGATTCGACTGATCGGCGATTCGTCCTGGCGGCCGCTCGACATCTTCGAATTGGTCGGATTCGGTCCAGCCGACGGAGCGTACCGCATCGTTCGGACGACGCACACTCGTTCCGCGGATGCGGAGGACGGTGCCGGTTCTGGAACGACGCTCTACTTCTTGAGCGAGGGAGTCGACTGGGAGCGGTTCGAGCATCGCGGATCGCGGATCGCGAGTCGCCGAGGAGGAGATGTCGACGAGGAGCCATCCCGATGAGTGATCGATTGACGTTGCCCTTCGCGTTCGACGCCGAAGGTCGATTGACGGGTGGATCGCGCGGCGCGACGAGCGCTTCCCAGGTCGGTCACTCGGGTCGTCGTTCGGGAAGCTCGCTCGCCGAGCGCATGCGACTCGTTCTCGAGGTGGTGCCCGGGGAGCGACCGTTACTTCCCGAGTTCGGGTGTGCCGGCCCGCACATGCAGCAGC